>PLTJ01000132.1 GCA_003164455.1 Acetobacteraceae bacterium | reverse complement strand
CCTTGTCCATCGCCGCCACCATCTCGTCGCCCGTGACATGATCGGGCCAGTTCGGCACCATGCGCCAGGGTCGCTTCGGCGTGTTCGCCTCGTAGGCATGGACCTGTGAATCGATAATCATCATCGCGGTAGCTCCTCTGCGAGCCGTGAGGGTGGCGACGACGGTAAGTTGGTGTCAAGCGCACCGAGGTTTGCTGAGTTGCCGATTGATAGAACTCCGGTTTCAACAGAAAGCGGGACATCCCCTCTAGACTACAATCGATTCACTCTACTGGACATCATCGAAGAGTATAAACCAGATGAAAAAGAGCGGCAATGGCTCCTCGCTGACACAAGGTAAGTCGAATCGGCCAGATAGTAAACTTAAGAAAAAAATCCAACTTGTTAGCGAGATTTTCATCGCCGTATTTTGCATAGGTTTTTCCACGACCGCCAAGGCAGATATTGTTGTCGGTCCATTACCCTATACGACAATGTGTCCCTTTGAAGCGCGCAGCGAAACTAGCGGTAGATCTAAACATTGCATATTCAATGATAATACTTTTCAGCAAGTTTTTTCAATGCCAGGTGTCCTTCCGGAGTTCCGAACGCATCTCAAACCACTGCTGGTTCGTATACGTGGTGTTTGATCCGTCGCCAAACTATGCCGGCTCGTACCTTGTCCTGCTCGCCGCGCCAACCGACTGCGCGTGTCTTCACGGATTTGGCTATGACGAAGCCCGCTCTATACGCTGACTCCGAGCTTGGGACGAGTTGGAGCTTGACCGATGCAATTCTCACCAACACTCCGCAAGGCGGCGTTCTTCAGGGCAAGCTCGTTTCGCCAAGGGGTGGGTCAGACGGCAAGACCGTCGCCGTACCCGCCATGGAATGGTCTTGTAACCCCTGAAAGGAATGAGATCCGCCACTGCAGACGCACCCGTTACGCACGAATTCAGGAAGCAGCCGGACCATGATCTCCGGCGTCGCATCTTCGCCAACGCTGACGATCGAGACGGCTTTGTCGCGCTTGCCGCGGGCCCATCGAAATGTGGGCACAAGAATGGAGAGGGGACGCCCGGCGCCCCCTCTCGCGCGTGTTACGCGTCACCATCTGCCAGCGCCGGCAGCAGGTTCCATGCCCTCGCCGCGGCGGTCGCTGTCTCGACCATCCGCTGTGGCGAGTGGTGCGCGTACCGCGTCGTGTTGCTGAGCTGCCGATGGCCCAGCAAGGCGCCGATCTCGTATAGCGGCGTGCCGGCGTTCGCCAGGGCCGACGCCAAGCTGTGGCGCAGGTCGTGGATGCGCATTGAAGGGACAAGAGACCCTATTTGGCTCGCTATTGAGCTGACGGTAGCCACCCACGTGAATTCCTGCGATGTGAATAGCACCGAAGTCGGGCTCTGTCACAGATTGCTGCAAGCCTTTGATGTGTTGGAAGGATTTTCTTTTGGGGGCGCTTGGCGCCGATCGGAACCCCTGCTGATTGCCGATTTAGCAAAATAAATCAGTGGCTTGACTTGGCTATGGATAAGCGGGGCAAAAACCCGGGCGACGCGTGTTTTCCAGCTCGGCGCGCGGCAGATCGGAGGGGTCGGTGGACGGCGAAATGGCCTGAGCGAATCGTACCCGGCCGCGTCGCCGCAAGCTGGAAAACACGCGTCGCCCGGGCTTTTGCCTCGGTTACGGCTATGGCAAGGGGCCCACTCCGATACTGGCTTACGGCCTATTGCCTGCGAAGCTGCCATGGCGGCAGCCACCACTTCGGCCAATCCGCTGTTCCATAGTCTTGTATGATCGAGAGTAACGGCGCAGCGTCATTCCCCGGCCGGCGCGAAGGCAACTTATTGTGGAAAGGCCGGTCCATTTGGGAAATTTTGGCGGAAGCAAGCGACACATCAATGCCCACGCGCAGCGGGCGACCTTCTCTTCTCGATGTAGCCCGGCTCGCCGGGGTCTCGCACATCACCGTTTCGCGGGTGATGAACAAGGTTTCCGGTGTGCGCGCCACCACGCGCGACAGCGTTCTGGCCGCCATGCGACAGCTCGGATATCAGCCAAATGCGGCCGCCCGCGCGCTGGTCACCGGACGTTCCAGAAGCATCGGTGTCGTCTGCTACAATACTGCGCTGTTTGGACCGGCAGCAGCTCTGCTCGGCCTTGAGCAGGCCGCGCGGGAAGCGGGTTATGCCGTAACCATCGTCGGCATCGACCGGCTCGACGCCCGGTCGGTGGAGCGGTCGGTGCAGGCGTTGCTGCACCAGGGTGTCGCCGGGGTCGCGATCATTTCGCCCCAGGTCGCGGTGGCCGATGCGCTGCGTGACATGCCCCACCCGCTGCCGATGGTTACACTGTGGGGGCAGGGTGATCTGGGCGTGCCCAATATCGTCGCCGCCGAGGCGCAGGGTGCACGCCTGGCCACAACGCACCTGCTCGAGCTTGGGCATGTCACCGTCTGGCACGTGGCCGGTCCGCCGGGGCGCTATGGGGCGCAGGAGAGAGAAAAAGCCTGGCGGGCGACTTTGCGTGCTGCTGGGGCGGAGGCACCGAAAGTGCTGGGCGGCGACTGGAGCGCGCGGTCCGGCTATCTCGCCGGCCGGCGGTTGTTGCGGCTGCCACAGGCCAGTGCGGTGTTTGTTGCCTCCGATCAGATGGCACTTGGGCTGCTCCGCGCGCTGCACGAAGCGGGCCGCAGGGTGCCCGGTGACATCAGCGTCGTCGGCTTCGACGACCTACCGGAAGCCGCGTATTTTACGCCGCCGCTGACCACGATCCGGCAGGATTTTGGGGCCATCGGGGCCGCCAGCCTGCGTATGCTGCTGGCGCAGATCGAGGGCGGCGCGGCGGCGGACGATGGCGATGTCGTGCTGCCCGTCACGCTGATCGTGCGGCAGAGCACGGGTCGCCGCTGACCGGCTTGTCACGGAGTCGGACGGCGTATATGTTCACGTGAACATTAGCTGCGGTATCATGCCGCGGCGGCGCAGGGAGACGTAACGCTCGTGCCGCAAGGGCACCCAAGCCGGCGCTATGTCGCCAGCCCGAACCTGTTCTGGCTGGCGTTGGCGCTGTCGCCAGGACTGCTTATCGTGGTGGGCCTGGTGGCCTATCCGCTCGGCCTCGCGGTCTCCAACAGCCTCGGCCTGGCGCGTGGGCAAACCGCAACGATCGCCCACTATCTCGCCTTCCTGTCCGACCCGCGCAGCTACTGGGCCCTGCTGAACACATTCGCTCTCGCCTTCGCCACCACGGCGGGGGCGATCATTCTCAGCATCCCGCTCGGCTATCTGGCCCGTGCCTCGCGACGGTTCGCCACCCCGGTCCGTCTGCTGGTCACGCTGCCGCTCGCGGTTCCCGTCCTCATCGCGGCCTACGCGTTGACGCTGTTTTTTGCCGAGAACGGGCTGTTCAACAGCATTCTCGTCCGGGTGCTGCACCTGCTGTCGGAGCCGCTGACGATTTCCTACAGTTGGCCGGGCCTGGTGATCGCCTGCATCTGGCGTTTCTTCCCCTACACCGGGCTGCTGGTGATTTCCGCGCTTGGTACGCTCGACCGCAACCTCGAGGACGCGGCAGCCAGTACCGGGGCGAACCCTTTGCAGGTGTTCCGCCGGGTGACCCTGCCGCTGATCGCGCCGGCCGCGCTGACCGGCGGCATCCTGACTTTCGTCAGCACGTTCGGCACCTTCAGCATTCCGCTCATCATGGGCCGCAGTACCGAAGTGCTGTCGGTGATGGCCTATCGCAAGGTAACTGGCGGCTTCGACTGGCAGTCGGCCTCGACCATCGTGGTGATCATGGCCGTTTTCCAGATCGCCACGCTGGTCGGGTTGCGCGGCGCGATGAATCGATGGGTGGTACGGTGACCGCCGTGCGACCGATGCGGGTGGGGCTGGCGCTGCTGCGGGGGGTGTTCCTCGCGTTATTCGCCGGCTTCATCTTCGGGCCGCTGATCGTGCTGGCGCTGTGGTCGGTCGCGCAGCAATGGTTCTGGCCCAACCTGCTGCCGACCAGTTTCACCACGCGCTGGTTCGAGTGGGCAATAACCGTGCCCAACGTGTTACGCTCGCTGCAGAACAGCCTGTTCGTCGCGACGCTGGTGACCATCGCCACCAGCATCATCGCGGTGCCGGCCGCCATTGCCATCGGCCGCTACGAGTTTCGCGGCCGCACGGTGGTGCGTTGGCTGTTTTCGGTGCCGCTGCTGGTGCCCTATATCAGCCTCGGCATCGGCATCGCCTCGGTGTTCTACGCGGCCCGCCTGACCGGAACCTATGCGGCGGTGGTGCTTGCCCACATGATCGCGGCGCTTCCCTTTGGCGTGCTGATCGTGACCAGCGCCGTCGAGGAATTGGTGCCTGAAGTCGACGAGGCCGCGCTGGCCTGCGGTGCGGCACCGACCGCTGTGTTCTGGAAAATCATCCTGCCCCAGTTGGTGCCGGCCCTGCTGGCGCAGGCCGGCTACGTGTTCATGTTGTCGATGGACGAGTTCACGCTGACGCTGCTGGTTGCCAGCCCGGAAACCGCGACCTTGCCGGTGCAGATGTATGGCGCCATGGGCGAGGGCTATCTGCAGGTCAGCTCTGCACTCGCTATTCTTCTGCTGCTGCCCAGCCTGCTGCTGTCCGCCGTGCTGGCCCGCTTTCTACGCACCGACCTGCACGTGACAGGCTAATCCCCCACCTTGTCACTCTGGAGAGAAAGCACATGAGACGAAAGCTGCGAGCCTGCGTTGCCGCGATCGCCCTGGCCGTGCTGCCAGGCGTGGCTGTTGCCCAGAACATCAGTTTCTACGACGCGATGTCGGGCGCCAACTTCGTGGAGTGGTGGCAGACCACCGCCATTCCGGCCTGCCAGGCGCAGACCCAGGCCGCCATCCGCTACACTTCGGCCGGCTCGCCGGAAGTCCTGCAGCGCATCAAGGCGGCCGGCGCACAGGGCGGCGACATCGACGTGCTGTTCCTAGCCCCGGACAAGATCGCCGCCTTCAAGGGCGAGGGCGTACTCGAGGATCTGCGCACGCATGCCGCCCTGATGCCGAACCTGGCCAAGACCGAGCCGCCTGACAACGACAATGCCGCCGGTACGCCGCTGGAGGGTACCGGTGCGGTGTTCTTCCGCTACAGTTATGCGCTCATCTATAACGCCGACCGGGTGGCCAATCCGCCGCATACGTGGAAGGATCTGTATGATCGTCGCGACGAATGGAAGGGCCGCATTTCCTACGTTGATCCGCGCTCGACCGTGTCCGGTTCCGGCCGGTTCTTCGTGGCGATGTTCCTGCGTTCCTTCGGCTCTGACCTGGCGCTCACCAATGGTCAGGAAGACGCGAGCTGGGGTCCGGCCTGGGCGCGGCTGAAGGAGTTCGAGGCGGCCAATGCCCGCAAGCACGCCGAGTCCGGCGGCGCGCACGTCGCCCAGTTCGCCACCGGCGAGATCGCGGTCGGATTTCACGCGCTCGATTTTGCCCTTTATTCCCGGAAACTTGGCACTGTACCGCCGTCGATCCGCACCGTGCTGATGGAAGACGGGGTTCCCGAGGGCGCCGGCTATCTGGCGATCGCGCGCAACATTCCCCCGGCTCGCAAGGACGCAGCCGCCCGCTTCATCAACTGCGCCCTGTCCGACGACGTGCAGGTGCCAATGGTGAAGGAGATGTATGAATTTCCCGGCACCAATGTCTGGGCTAAGTTGCCGCCGGAGGTCTACCAAGTCATGCCGACACGGGAGATCTTCGACAAGTCACGGGGCCCGGATCCATCGGCGGCGGCGTTGCAGCACATCTCCGATGTCTGGGCCGAGAAGGTCGGTTACTGAGCATGCCGTCGTCCCCGTTCATCCGGGTCGAACGGCTGACCAAACGGTACGGCGCGGCGGCCGTGGTCGACGGCATCTCCTTCGATGTCGACCGGGGCGAGTTGCTGACCCTGCTGGGCCCGTCGGGCTGCGGCAAGACGACGACGCTGCGCTGTGTCGGCGGCTTCATCGAGCCCGATGCCGGACGGATCAGCATCGACGGCAAGGACATGACCGGGGTGCCGCCCTATCGGCGGCACCTCGGCATGGTGTTCCAGACCTACGCGCTTTTTCCGCACCTGTCGGTAAGCGAGAACGTCGGCTTCGGGCTGCGCGTACGCGGTGTCGCCGGGTCGGAGTTGAGCAGCCGGATTGCCCGCGCCCTCGACATGGTGCGGCTCGGCGGTTTCGGTGACCGGCTGCCGCGGCAGCTCTCGGGCGGCCAGCAGCAGCGGGTGGCGTTGGCGCGGGCGCTAGCCTACGAGCCGCGCGTGCTGCTGCTGGACGAGCCGCTGAGCAACCTTGATGCCCGGCTGCGCGTGGAGATGCGCACGGAAATCCGCGCCCTGCAGCTGCAGTTGGGCGTCACCGCATTGTACGTGACACACGACCAGGAGGAGGCGCTCAGCATCTCGGATCGCGTGATGGTGGTGAACCACGGGCGGATCGAACAGCTCAGCGCGCCGTGGGAGCTGTACAACCGGCCGCGGACCCGCTTCGTCGCCGGCTTCGTCGGCACCGCCAACATCCTACCGGCCCGCCTCGAGCCGGTTGCGGGCAGTCTGACGCTGCACGTTGCTGACCGTTTCTTCCTCGCTCTGCCGTCGCCGGAAGGCTTGGCGCCTGGCGACGTGTGGCTTGTCGTCCGACCCGAAGCCATCGTGCTGGGTCCGGCGGACGCCCCGGACGGCGCGAGCGGCGAGCTGGTCGCCGTGACCATGCTTGGTGCCCAGTTCCGTGCGGCTGTGCGGTTCGGCGGCGAACACCTGGTCCAGGTAGATATCGCTCATGGGGGCACCGCACTCGCCGCCCGGGTCGGAGACCTGGTCTCGCTGCGTTTCGATGCCGGGCGAATCGTCATGCTGCCGCGTGAACCCACCTGAAGACGGAGACCCCGCATGCCCGCCCGAATCGAGACCAATGACGGCCAGGTTGTCGTACGCGAAGACCCGCGCACCTTGCCGGTCGCGGCCTGCGTCGATGTGGTCGTGCTGGGCGGCGGCGTGGCTGGACTCGCAGCCGCGCTGGCGGCGGCGGAAACCGGCAGCCGGGTACTCATCATCGAGCGCGGCAACTGCTTGGGGGGCACCGCCACGGCAGGCATGATGGCGCTATTCTATACACCGTACCGTTGCGCCCACGGCATCCCCAAGCGCATTTTCGACCGGTTGATCGAGGCTGGTGGCGCGTTTCCGGGCGAGGTGATCTCGTTCGACCACGAGGTGTTCAAGTCGGTCGCCTTCGAAATGGTGACCGAGCAGCACATCAGCCTGCTGCTTCATACGATCTGTGCCGATGTCATCATGCAAGGAAACCGCGTGTGCGGGCTGGTTATCGAGAACAAGGGCACGCGCAGTGCCGTACTGGGAAAAATGTTCGTCGACGCCAGCGGCGACGCCGACATCGCCGCGCGGGCCGGCGCGCGCCTGATGCGGGGCCGCGACACCGACCAGAAGATGCGTCCGATGAGTCTGCTGTTTCGCATCGGCGGCATCGATGTGGACGCGTTGCTGACCTATGTACGCGCCCATCCCGAGGAGTTCGCCAAAGATCCCAATCAGATGATGCTTGATATCGGGGGAAAAAACATCCGCATATTCGGTTTCTTCGGCCTGGTGGAGGAGGCGAAGCGCCAGGGCTATCTTTTCGAGGACTGCCACTACTTCCGCATCGAAGCGGTCATGCCGGAGCGCGGCACCGCCCTGGTGAACACCGTGCGCATCTATGACGTCGACGGCACCAATCCGGATGACGTTACCCGTGCCGAGATCGAAGGTCGCCGTCAGCAGCGCAAGCTGCTCGAATTTGCTCGCGCCTTCGTGCCGGGCTTCGAACGCACCTATGTCGTCGACACAGCCAGCCACATCGGCGTCCGAGAGACCCGCCGCATCGAGGGCGATTATGTCCTGACCGAGGAGGACATCGTCGGCGCATTGCATTTTGCCGACAGCATCGGGGTCGATTCCAACCGGCAGAATCCCAAGGGACCGCGCCACAGCCCGGACGGCATGGAGGGGTCGGAGAGCGATATTGAGACGCGACAAATGGTGGCGACCCTGTTCACATATGAGATCCCCTACCGCTGCCTGCTGCCGCAGGGTATCGAGGGGGTTATCATGGCGGGCCGGACGATCTCGGCCAACCATGAGGCCGACGGCTACACGAGAAACCAACCAGCCTGCATGGCGACCGGCCAGGCCGCCGGCGTGGCGGCAGCGCTGGCAGCCCGGGCAGGCAGTGATGCGAGAGACCTCAACGTGCAGGAGATTCAAGCCGGATTGCGCCGGTTCGGCACAACGCTGCATGTCGGCGAAGTGGCGGACTGAGCACGGCCCGGCCTTGGCCGTGTTGCGGCGCTGAACGCCGACGACATCCGCGCCGAAGCCACCGAGGCGCTGCGGATGCTGATCGAACGGGTGGTGCTGACGCCAGACCCGGCGGCGCCGGATGGTCTCGCCGCCGAACTGCGGGGCGATCTGGCGGAGATCGTGGCCCTTGCGGCCACGCCGGAGGCGGGGCGGCGGCGTTGGGTCGGCGCAAAAAACTCCCCGGAGCGTAGGCTCGCGGGGAGTTTTGGGAATCAACTATCGTTGGTTGCGGGGGCACGCAACCACTTATATCGAACTCGATTTCTCGCCCTCTCACGGCGGTAACGTGGGTTCGAGTTCTCTACGGGACTCCATACAATTTCAAAGGGCTATGTACCAAGCTTGGCCGGCGCCGGCCTGCGTGGAACCCATTTACCAAGAGCCATACCAATTAGGTGGTTTCTGGGATGGCCGCAGTTCCTGTTCCGTGCGCGGTGCGACAGGGAGTTGCCCCGTTACCGCGCTCGCAGGTTCTGTAGGGCGGTGCCGTGCCATTCGTCAGCGAGCGCTGTCGATACGCTGCGGGTATAGTCGACCATCCCGAAGTGCGCCGCTCCGCCGGCGCGGAGCCGCAGCGACAAACGCGTGCTCTGGGAGTAGCCGGGGCCGGAGGGACGAAGACTCTCAGGGGGTCGGGTCGAACTCGCCGGAGGATCAGAGCGACCGGCTCAGGCCACCGTCGATGCGGATGTTCTGCCCCGTGATGTAAGCCGCGGCGTCGGAGAGCAGGAACAGCACGGTGCCAGCGATCTCGGCGGCGCTGCCGTACCGGTGCATCGGCACCCGCTCCTTGACCGCCTCACTCTCCGTCTTGGTCAGCACGAAGCCGGGCAGGACATTGTTCATGCGGATATGGGTCGCCGCGTAACGTTCAGCGTACATCTTGGTGAACCCCGAGAGCGCCGACCGCAACGCCGACGAAACGGGATACGTCAGGTTGGGCTCCACCGCGGCGAAGCTCGAGATGTTCACGATAACGCCAGCGCCTTGCGCCTCGAAAGTGGGCGTCACCAGCCGGGCGATGCGGATCACCGAGAGCAGGACCATGTCCAGCCCGGCGTGCCAGTCGGCGTCCGGAATGGCCAGCAAGTCGCCGTACGGAATGCCGCCGCAACTGTTCACTACTGCGTCGATCCGGCCATAGGCGGCGAGCGTTCCTTGTACCACACGCGCCAGGGCCTCGGGATCGGTGTTGGAGGCCGTGAAGCCGAGCCCGCCCAGCTCTCGCCCCAGCGCCTCGCCGCGCCCCGAAGACGACGAGACGGCGACGCGCCAGCCGGCACTGGCCAGCGCCCGCGCGCACTCCGCCCCCATGCCGCTCCCCGCTGCGGTGATCAACGCGACTTTCTGCTTCATGTGACACACCAGACTTTATGTTGCTCAAAGATGGAAACGGTTGTCGAACTGGATGCGCGGAACCATGAGCTCGGCACTGAGGCGGCGCAGGGTCACCACGCAAGGATTGGCGCGCAGGAAATCGGACTCGCCGAAATAAAGTGGGATTTCCGGTACGTTCTCCAGCACGATCGAGTAGAGCGTGGGATCGTCCACGGCCACGCACCAAGCGGGAATGATCGCGTACCCCAGGCCCGCCCGCACGCAGCGCTTCACGCTCGAGCTGCCCGATGTCGAAACGGCGATCACGGGGTCCGCGCCGCCGCGCGAGAGGTAGTCGATCGCCGTGTTGCGCAACAACTGCCCCTGCTCATAGGTGATGAACGGGCGGCCCTTGGCCCATTCCAGCACGTCCCCGGCGGCCGGCTGCTCTGTCCATGTGCGCGGACAGATCAGGCATAGCCGATAGCTGCTGATCAGGTACTGCGGCACTGCCTGGTCGCCGAAATAGCGCTCGCTTATGCAGACATCGAGGTTACCTTCCTTGACGAGCTCGGCCAGCGCCGTATCGCGCTCATAGGCGATGACTTCGATGTCGGGATACTCGGTGCGCAACGCCGCCAGCACCGGGGGCAGCAGGTAGTAGAACACGGCCTGCGGCAGGCCGATGCGCAGAACGGGCCGCTGCGTGTCGACGATATGCCCGAGCCGGGTCAGCATCACGTCGAGCTCGGGCTTCAGCAGCCGATAGACGCTGCGCCCGCGCGCCGTCAGCGTGACCGACTGCGCCCCTCGCTCCGAGCGCAACAGCCGCTCGCCGAAAATCTGTTCGAGCCGGCGCACGTGGTTCGCCGCGGACTGGTTCGACATGTTGAGCGTGCGCGCCCCGGCCGAGAACGACCCTTCGCGGGCGACCACGAAGAAGGTCTGGATCAAGGTCAGGCTGATATCTCTCATGGTGTCTCGGCGGGCGCCATACGGTTCGCACTCGGCGACTATAGCCACCAGGAGAGCATGATCCGTTCCAAAATTCGAGGCAACGCCCCCTGGTCTATTTGTATCGACTCCACGCGGGCCGGCTGAAACAATTCAGGCTCCTGACACGGAGCCTCGCGCGTCAACGATGACATCGCGTTCCATGCATGTGGTGATTGTCGGTGCCGGCATCGTCGGCGCGGCCGCGGCTTGGCGTCTGGCCAGCGCCGGCGCGCGGGTCACGGTGCTGGAAGCCATCGCGCCGGCCGCGGGCGCCACGGGGGCGGCCGACGGTGCGATCTCGGTCGCCACCAAATCGCCCGGCCGGATGATGCGCCTGGCCCAGGCCGCCCGCGACCTCTATGGGCGGCTCGCGGAGGAAGGGCCGCTCCAGGGCCTTTTCATCGAGCGCCCGACGCTCCAGTTCGCCCGCACCCAGGACGAGGTGGACGTGCTGGCCCAGCACGCCCGCGACTTGGCTGAGGCGGGCGAGCCGGTGCACCCGCTCACCCGGGCCGAGCTGGAGCACTTGGTGCCCGGCATCGGCGCCAGCGTGCACTCGGGTCTCGCGGTGCCGCGCGACGGACTCGCGATCGGCTTCGAAGTGACCGCGCGGCTGCTCGCCCAGCCCGGCATCACGGTGCGGCGCAATGCCTCGGCACAACGCCTGCTGATCGAAGGCGGGCGCGTCTGCGGCGTCGCGCTCGCGAGCGGGCCGGTGTCCGCCGACCGGGTGCTGGTGGCGGCGGGGCTCGGCTCCACGGCGCTGCTCGACCTGCCGGAGGCGCTGACTCCGCGCAAAGGCCAGATGATCGTCACGGATCGCGCCGTTTCGGGCCGCCCGGCCATCTGCGGGCTGCTAAGTTCGGCCGCCTATCTTATCGGCAAGCGGGCCGCCGCCCACGTGCCGGTCTCCATCGGCCTCACCATCGATCCGCTCCGCACTGGCCAGTTCCTGATCGGCGGCACGCGTGAGGAGGGGCGGGAGGACCGCACCACCGACGCGCGCTTGGTCGCGGCAATCCTGGCCCAGGCGATCGACGTTTATCCGCCGCTGGCCCACCGCCGCGTCGTGCGTACCTTCGCCGGCGTGCGTACCGCCTCGCGCGACGGACTGCCGATCGTCGGCCGCCACCCGGCGTGGGATGGCGTGGTGGTCGCAACCGGCTTCGAGGGCGACGGCATCTGCCTCGGCCCGCTGATGGGGTTCGCGGTCGCCGACCTGCTGGCCGAGCGAGAGCCGTCGGTTGATCTCGCGCCGTTCTCGCCGGCGCGCCTGCTGGCCGAGAGGGTGCGCGCATGAGCGAGTCTGCTGGCAAAAGCTTCCTCTGGAACGGCCGCGCGGTGCGTTTCCAGCCCGGCGAGACGGTCGCTGCGGCCCTCAGGCGGGCCGGCGTCACGGCGTTCGGGTCCGCGGCCGGTGGCCAGCAGGGTCGCTACTTCTGCGGCATCGGGGCGTGCCAGGGTTGCCTCGTCAGCCCGGCCGAGGGGATGCCGTTCGAGGCGTGCCTGACGCTGGCGCGGCCGGGGATGGTGCTGGGGCCGGTCCTGCCGGCGGAAGGCCCAGGGGCATGAGCGCGTGCGACGTGCTCATCGTCGGCGGCGGCCCGGCCGGGCTGGCGGCCAGCGTCGCGGCGGCACGGGCCGGGCTCAGCGTGCTGCTGGCCGAGCAGCGGCCCCGGCTCGGCGGTGCGATTCTCCGGCGTGCACTGGACGGTGGGCCGCCCCGCATGGCCGTGCCGGTGCGCCATCTCCGTGCCTGGGAGCGCCTGGAGGCCGAGCGGTGCCGGCTCGGCGAGCGCATCCGGCTCATGTGCGAGACGGTCTTCCTCGGCGTCGACGGCGCCGGCCGCTTCCTGCTCGAGGATCGCGCCGCCGGCCGGGTGAAGGCGATCCGCCCGCGCGGGGTGGTGTTCGCGGTCGGGGCGGTCGAGCGCGTGCTCCCCCGGCCGGGCTGGGAGCTGCCGGGGGTGCTGACCGCCGGCGGCATGCAGCTTGGGCTCAAGGAAACCGGCGAAATCCCGGACGGCTCCGTGCTGATCGCCGGCTCCGGCCCGCTGCCGCTGGTGCTGGCGGCGCAGCTCGTCGCGGCCGGACGGTTGCCGGTTGCCGTGCTCGAGCGGGGGCAGCCGATCGGCACCGGCCTGCGGCACCCGCTGCTGGCCGCGCGGGCGATGGCCTCCTGGCCGCATCTCATCGAGGGCGCCGCGGCCATGGCACGGCTGGTGCGGTTCGGCGTGCCCTGGCACGGCGGCTGGGCGGTGCGGTCGGTGCGTCAGGCGGGGGAGGGGCTGGAGGTCCACGCCACCGACGCGGCGGGCCGGGAGCGGCTCTACCATGTGCGGCATCTGGTCCTGCACGACGGGCTGCGTCCGAACGTGACCGGACTGCCCGCGACGGAGGCCGCGGGCGTGCCAGTGCTGCGCGCCGGGGACTGCCGCGACGTGCTGGGGGCCGACGCCGCGGTGCTGGACGGCGCGCGGGCGGGAGAGTTGCTCGTGCGCCGGATCGCCGACCCGGCGGTGCCCGAGGGCCCACTGCCCGCGGGGCTCGGCGCGGCGCGGCGCCTGCAGGATGCCTTCACCGCACTTTGCGCCTTCACGGCGCCCCCCATCCCCCCCGAGACGGTGCTCTGCCGCTGCGAGGGGCGCGACCGCGTCACGCTGGATGCGCTCGGCACCGACCCCGGGGCGCGCACGGTCCGTCTGATCGGGCGCTTTGGCATGGGGCTCTGCCAGGGCCGCTTCTGTGCCGACACGGTCAGCGAGTTCGGCGGCTTCGCGCCCGGGGCGCTGGCGGGAACAGCTCCGCGCTGGCCGTTGCGTCCCGTTTCGGTCGCCGCGCTGGCGGCCCTCGACGTTACCGATTCCGATGAACCGGGAGTGGGGCAGGATGCCGCCAATGGCCAATCCTGTTGAACCGGATCGCCGGCACGGCAAGGCCACGGTGGACGTGCCCGACCGCTATGCGGGCCGGGGGCCGGGGCGCCGTTTCGGCCGCGAATTCAAGGGCGTCGTTCATTGAATGGGGCCGCGGGCCAAAGGAGACATAGGGTGTCACAAGTTTCTTCTGATCGTGCCGCGCTGCGCGAGCGGCTTACCGGTGTCCTCACTGCGCTGGTCACGCCGATGCGCGGGGGCGAAGTGGATTTCCCGGCCTTCGAGCGCCACCTGGAGCGCCAGCTCGCCGGAGGGGTGCGCGGGCTCGTTCCGGTCGGCACCACCGGCGAGGCGGCGACGCTCTCGCCCGAGGAGACCGACGAGGTCATTCGCCACACTGTCCGGGTCGCGGCTGGGCACGCCTTCGTGTTGGCCGGCGTTGGCACGAACGCGACGCGGGCGACGATCGACAAGGCCCGGCGAGCGGCCGACCTCGGCGTTGACGGACTGCTGGTGGTCACGCCTTACTACAACAAGCCCTCGCAGGCCGGGCTCTACGACCATTTCGCTGCCGTGGCGGCGGCGGTGAAGTTGCCGGCGGTGCTCTACAGCGTTCCCGGCCGGACCGGTGTGGAGCTCGGGGTGGAGACCTGCGCGCGGCTCGCGCGCGACTGCCCGACGATCGTCGGCCTCAAGGAAGCGGGCGGCCGGTGCGAGCGCATCACCGAGCTGCGGCTCGCCTGCCCGCCCGGGTTCATCATCCACTCCGGTGACGACGGATTGACCTTGCCGTTCCTGGCGCTCGGTGCGGACGGTGTGATCAGCGTTGCCTCGAACCTGCTGCCGCGCGAGATTGTCGCGCTCGTCGCCGCGTGGCGGAACGGCGACCCGGCCGGCGCCCGCGTCTGGCACGAGCGGCTGTACGACATCATGCGCACGCTGTTCATAGAGACCAACCCGACGCCGATCAAGGCGGCCCTGGCCGAGCGGGGCTGGATGGCGGTGGACGTGCGCGGCCCGCTGGCTGTGCTCCAGTCGGAATCGAAGGCCCGCCTGGTGGCCAGCCTGGCCACCCTTCGGGCCGGCCTGCAGGAAATCCGATAGGGACCGGTACCGCCCTGGCGCGTGATCGCCCGAATCGGAACCGGCCGGGGGCTCAGCGGCAGACATCGAACAGGTCCGGGCAAGCCCGCTCTGGTGCTCGCTCGGCTTATCGCTCCCAACATGCGTCCGCTGCTTGTGCCCGTCGGCGAGGGAACCCGTAACAATCCCGAAAGAGGTCATGAAACGGCTCGATGCCGCCCCGCCCACTTCCAAGAAATGCGTAAAGCCATTACGTTATCTTTGTATTGCGCCGTCCGAGCGAACGCAGCACTTTCTTATAGTCCTGGAGACGTCATGCTCAACGTGAGAAATGACGGGCTCAAGTCCTTTTGTCTCGCATTTTTCCAAGATGGCTTGCCATGTCCGACACCCGCACTTTCAAGATAACCATCTTTGGCGCTGGCCCGATTGGGATGGCGCTGGCGGGTGCTCTTGTTTCGGTTGGCGGCTTCGACATCTGCCTCGTGGACCAGATGGACGAACTACTCGACCCCGTGCGTGCCCTCAAACTTCCAGTGACCGTGTGCGTCGCCAGAACGCCAGACAACGCGACAACGCCTGACAAGAGAAAATCCGTCCTGGTCGGGCAGGATCTCGTGGTTGCCGCGGTTCCAGACCACGCCGTTGCCGAAATCGCTGCCCTGGCCGCCGAGGTCGGCGTCCACTATCTCGATTTCTCGCGAGCCACCCCAGCCGTTCTCGGGGCATTGCAACCGCTTGCGGCCAATCGGGCGGTCCTGACGGGGTGCGGCGCGTCGCCAGGACTCGTTGACGCTTTGACCGCTGATCTCATCGGCAGTTTCCCTGAAGTGACCGATCTGGTCATCCGGTTCGGCGCGTTGCCTCGCTTTCCAACCAACCGGCTCGGCTATGGCAGGATATGGAATATCGATGGGCTGATCGACGAATATCTTCTGCCGAGCACAGCGTTTCGTTCTGGCAGGCAGGTGACCCTTCCTTCCCTTGAGGAATACGAGCGGTTCACGATAGACGGGGTGAATTACGAGGCATTCATGACCTCCGGCGGCATCGGCGATCTTGGTCGAATGCCCAGATCGTTACAGAACATGACGTTCAAGACGATCCGCTATCCGGGCCATCTCGATTATATGCGGCTGCTTATCGATGACCTCCACCTCCGGAATCGGCCGTACGTCCTGAAAGGGCTGCTCAACAACGGATTGCCGATCATCGAAGATGATGTTGTCCTTGTGTTTATCACCGCGCGCGGCGAAGAGAACCGCCAGAGAGTGGAGCGTTCCACCCTCAAGAGACTTTCCCCCGCCCTCCAGGCAAACAAATTCAACGCGCTGACGCGGGTCGCCGCGGGGTATGCCGCCTACCTGCTCACTCTGCTGAGGCAGGGCGCACTGCCGGACCGTGGATTCATCGATCACCATCAAATCGCCGTCGATCCGGCGTTGAAAAGCGCTTATCTGTCCCCGTTCTTATCCGCAGAAAGTAATCCCAATACACAATTTTGAGGTTCGCCAGTGAGCGCTACGAATTTTGTTAGATAAAGCACTCCGTTGTATGGGGTCGTCAAAACAAGTCCCGACATCTTTCATGCTCGGTGACTACAAATGGAGTACGTGTCGATGAAAAAGTACAACGTTGCAATCCTGGGAGCAACTGGAGCAGTCGGAAGTGAGCTGCTTAGCGTTTTGGAGAGCCGCAGATTCCCCTTGGCCCAATTAAAACTTCTGGCTCTGGAAGTAGGAACAGTCATTTCATTTATGGGCAGGGACTACGTGGTGGAAGAAGCGACGGGGGAAGCATTCAAGGATATTCAGATTGCTTTCTTTGCCGGCGGGTCAATTAGCAAGGTAATGGCGCCGGAAGCCGTAAAGGCAGGTGCAGTGGTAATTGACAATAGCAGCACCTTTCGTCTGGACCCCGATGTTCCTTTGATAGTGCCGGAAGTAAACGCCGCCGATTTGGCTAAACACAAAGGTATTATTGCTAATCCGAATTGTTCCACAATTATCATGGTTTTGGCAATTAACCCCATCCATCAGCACGCAAAGTTGAAGCGGGTTGTCGTATCGACCTTACAGGCAGTTTCGGGAGCCGGCAAAGCGGCGCTTCAGGAAATGATGACTCAACACAAGGAATTGTTAGAGGGCAGAGAACCTACGGCTGCCATATTGCCTGTAGCGGCACTGGCGAAACACTATCCCATAGCTTTTAACCTCATATCGCAAATTGATGTTTTCTGCGAAGATGGATATACCGAAGAAGAAATGAAATTGGTTAACGAAACCAGAAAAATAATGCATGTTCCAGAATTGGCGATTACCGCGACAACGGTGCGGGCCCCGGTCGTGCGCAGTCATTCTGAATTCATCAATCTGGAAACCGAGCGCAAACTTACGGCAACCGAAGCACGGCAAATTCTTGCGCAGGCTCCGGGGGTTATTGTTCAAGACGACCCGCTACAGCAATTGTATCCGATGCCTACGTATACCACCGGAAAAGACGAGGTTTTTGTTGGCAGAATCAGAGAAGACACGACCGTGCCGGCCGGCCTTAATCTCTGGGTGGTTGGCGATCAACTCCGTAAAGGGGCCGCTCTGAACGCAGTACAAATCGCCGAGCAGCTTATTACCCAGAATCTTATTTGAGCGATAGCGGGGGAGGGTGCTATGAAAATTTTAGTGCAGAAATTTGGCGGCACCTCGTTAAGTACCCCCGAGCGCCGGCAGCAAGTGGTTGACAAGATTGCCGGCGCAAAAAGGGCAGGAAACAGCCCAGTGGTGGTAGTATCCGCTTTGGGTCGCTGCGGTGAATCGTATGCCACCGATACACTGCTGAATCTGGCCAAAGAGGAATGCCCGTCCATCAATAGCCGCGAACTCGATATGATTATGGCATGCGGCGAAATTGTGGCCGGCGTGATCATTGTTGGCGCTCTGAAAAATGCCGGGTTTGATGCCGTGCTCCTAAATGGCCAGCAAGCGGGCATCATTACCACCAGGAAACACGGTGATGCCCAAATCGTCCGAATCACGCCCACAAACATTATAGAGCACCTTTCTGAAGGGAAAATTGTTGTTGTAGCAGGTTTCCAGGGAGTCGACGAAAGCGGAGAGATTACCACCTTGGGGCGAGGCGGCAGTGATACGTCGGCAACTGCTTTGGGTGCATCCATTGAAGCTGCGGCAGTAGAAATTTATACTGACGTAGACGGTATTATGACCGCCGACCCACGGATTGTCCCGGCGGCATCCACCATCGAATTCGCTTCATATGAGGAAGTTTATCAATTGGCGGCACATGGGGCGAGGGTCATTCATCCCCGGGCGGTAGAAATTGCGTGGCATCATAACATTCCTACAAAGATAAAGTGCACTTTTACCCATGGAGAAGGCACAACAATATCGAGCAGCTTTAATGGTACCGTAGAGCGATTAAAAGATCCATCAATAGTCGGTATCGCTCACCAAGATGATTACGGTATTGTGGCGTTAAAAGAAGGCAATTCAGATGTATTTGAAAGCGCCGGTCAGCTACTCAGGAAGTTGGTTGCGGCTGGCGTTGATGCCGACTGCCTTAATGTTTCCCATCTCAATATGGAGTTCGTCGCCAGCGCTGCTATTGTCGAAACTATCGTGGCCCTTGCTCTGGATGCTGGAATAGAACTGGGGGAAAAATCGACTGACTGCGCCAAAATATCGTTGATTGGCCATGCGGAAAACAATGGGTCCAGCCTGACCAATGCTTTTGTCGAAATTCTAAGGCGCGAAGAGATTGAGATACTGAAAACATTTACCGGCCCATATGCGATTTCTGGCATTGTTCACAAAAAAGATATGGTTCCGGCGGTACAGGCGCTGCACCGGAATTTGTTCGAAAATTAGAAAACGCCGAAAAATAGATGGGGGCATTCAATGAATGTATTTAAAATAGCACCATAAAACACTATAAAAATAGTGCGCTCTTTGAGCGCGGTAGGAAGAGCACGCGGGCATACATACATACTGGCAAAGGGAGAACAGCTAATGGCACTAACCCACGTCGGGTACATCGCGCTCTGGATATTGGCGATATTGATTCCGGTTCAGCTGATCATCGGCGCTATGATGGTCAAAAAGAGCGGCCAAAGCGCGGCCCAGTATTTCATTGGGGGTAAGCAGCTGCCGTTGCTGTTGGTTTTCTTTGGCGATTTCGCCACGGTTATGGGTGTAGGCAATTTTGTCGGCTACGCCGGCAAGGGCTACGAAATCGGCCTGACCCAGCTGTGGATGATGTTTGGTGAGCAAGGAACCAAAGTGGTTTTCGCTTTGCTGGTTGCCGGGGTTATCGGCAGATATGCCTATAGTACCATTAATGAGTTCATGGAACGGGAGATGTACCAGGACAAATGGTTACGGGCAATCGGCGGGTTTTGCATGACCATTCCGGAGATATGCACCGTCGGTGCCCAGGCCATTGGCATCGGGTCATTGCTATCGATAGTTATGGGTATCGATCCGACAACCGGCATCTGGGTGGCGTCGCTTACCGCCATTGGCTATACCGTTATGGGGGGGATGTGGGCAATTGCCTGGACGGATTTGGTACAGGGCGTTATCCGGGTGGTTGTCGGCTTTATCTTCTTCGGCGTTATATATTGGAGCACAGGCGGATTCGGCGGCATGCACGCCGCTGTCGTGAGCACCAAGCCCCAGTTGTGGTCGATGGGCAGTCTGGGTTTTTGGGGAGCTCTCGCCATCTTTGTCGGTCCGTTATGCGGTCAATTTACTACCCAGGCCTGGTGGCAGCGCTGTTTCTCAGCCAAGAACGCCAAGACAGCGCAGAGAGGCTTTTTGTATTCCGCGGTAATGGCGATGCTTATGTGTACATGCTCCATCGTGGTTGGCATGGTGGCGTATACTCTTAATCCCAGTCTCGCCCGACCTGACATGGCGTTTCCCTGGATGCTTACCAACTACCTGAATCCGGTCCTGGCGGCGCTGCTTGTTGTTACTATCGTCGGCGCTGACATGACCGTATCGGCCGGCCGGCTGAATGGCGCTATCACGCTGTTGATGATGGATGTCATAAAGCCAATTTTCATACCAAACGCGCCAGATGCGGAGCTGGTCCGCTACGCGAGATGGCTGACGCTGCTCGGAGGCGTGGGTGCTGTGGCTGTGGCCTTTGCGTTCCCGACGGTGATATCGGCATTGCTGTTCGGCTATGCCTTTATTGGCGGCGGCATGTTTTTCCCGCTGGTCCTTGGCCTATGGTGGAAGGACAAAAGCGGCAGAACATATGTTACAAAAAACTCGGCGATGGCATCCCTCTTTCTGGGCGGAGGCACAGCCGCAGTTATTCAGGGCGTCCCCAGCCTGTTAGCAATGACGGGTGGCGGTATTGTTCCAGGTCTTTGTGTGTCTTTGGTACTCATCCTGGGTATTACTTTTATTGAAAGATCATTCCTAAAGAAAAGGTCTGCCTAGTGCGCTGACTCATTCGGAAGCTACAGGCAGCCGGCTGATTTTCGCGAGGATGAGGTTCGCCGGCTTGGTCCAGACGAAGGGCTTGGGGTTTTGGTTGTGCTCTCGGATGTAGCGACGGATGGCGTCCTGGAGATCGGCGACGGAGGTGAACACGCCGCGCCGGATGCGTCTGCGGGTGATGATGGAGAAGAAACCCTCGACGGCGTTGATCCAGGAAGCAGAGGTTGGGGTGAAGTGGAAGATCCAGCGCGGATGGTCGGCCAGCCAATCGATGACCTTGGGATGTTTGTGGGTGGCATAGTTGTCGGCGATGGCATGGACCAACTTACCGGCTGGGATGGCCCGCTCGACGGCATTGAGGAACTTGATGAATTCCTGGTGGGTGTGCCTGGGCATGCAACGGCCGACGACGGTGCCATTGAGGACGTTGAGTGCGGCGAACAGGGTGGTCGTGCCGTTGCGCTTATAGTCGTGGGTCATGGTGCCGCACTTGCCGGGCTTCAGCGGCAGACCAGGCTGAGTGCGGTCGAGCGCCTGGATTTGGCTCTTCTCGTCGATGGACACGACGACGGCATGGATAGGTGGGTTCATGTAGAGACCGACGATATCCTCGACCTTGGCGGCGAAGGCCGGGTCATTGGACTTCTTGAAAGTGCGGATACGGTGTGGCTGAAGACGATGGGCCTGCCAGATGCGCTGCACGGCGCGCAGACTGATGCCAACGACCTTGGCCACCATGCGGCCGGTCCAGTGGGTCGCCCCTTTCGGCGGTTTGCCACACGGCAGCGCCAGAACCTTGGCGAGCGTTGCTGTCGAGAGTGGGGCCTTGCCGGGCTTCCGCGTCTTGTCTCGAAGCAGCCCCTCCACGCCTTCCTCGGCAAAGCGTTGCTGCCAGCGCCACACCGAAGGACGGCTCGCGCCGGTCTGGCGGGCCACCTCCAGGACCGGCAATCTGTCCGCCGACAGCAGGACGATCCTGGCCCGCTGGACATGCTTCTGCAGGCAATTGCGATCACCGATGACGGCGGCCAGACGCACGCGGTCTTCGGTTCCTATGAGGATGTTCACGGTCTGAGCCATGCCACCAGAATCGCATGTGTAGCGCGACAATTAGCGTG
>PLTJ01000216.1 GCA_003164455.1 Acetobacteraceae bacterium | reverse complement strand
CTCCATTCGGTCTGAGGCGGGCGGCGCCGGGAAAAACGACGGGCGGGCGGGCCGCCAGCGTGTTTCGCCCGCCCCCCGGAACCCGGCCCCGAACGAAATCAAGAGAAGGATATCCAAGTCTTGCTGCGCATCGGACGGAGGGTCCCGGTCGGGCGTCGATGTACACTCCCGCCCATGCACGAGCCGGGTGAGCGGCGCAAAACGCCTCGTTGATCGGCGCCTTCTCGTTTCTATTCAAAGCTGAAGACGTGTCGCCAGTCGCTCTTCATGCTGATCACTGTCCAGCCACGGGTTTTCGCCTCCGTCATCAACGATTCGGAGAACGTGCCCACGGCCGCCTGCGGCAGGCCACCCGCCGGGCCGTAGGCATATTCCCGTCGCGCGTCGTCATGATAGACCAGCATCCGCAGGCGCGCGCCAGCACCCGCGCCGGTCCATTCCAACATTTCGCGATCGTCGGTGGAATTGCCGAACGCGGCGTACGGGCGTTTGCCGATGAAGCGATGGTGACCGGAGCCTTCGCCAATACCGGCTGGCTCTCCGGCAATGGCGTCGTCGGTTCACTGGCCCTGCTTCTCGGCTCCACCATCGGCCAGGCAATTCGGTCGGCGTCGTCCAGGTCATCGGCAATCTTACCGTCGCCGCCGGGGCGACCTATCAGGTGCAGGTCGGGGCGAACGGCGCCGATCGAATCGAGGTCGGTGGCACAGCGACACTGTCCGGCGGCACGGTCGTTGCCTCCAGCATCGCCGGTAACCCGGCGTTGGGCAGTGTCTACCCAATCCTCGCCGCGGCCGGCGGTGTGTCCAGCAGCTTCGATCCGTTGACGGAACCGACGAGCGGTATCGCCGCCGGCACTCGGTTCGACACGCAGTATGGCAGCAACACGGTGCAGTTTGCCACCTATGGCCAATGGCAGAGCGGGATGTTCTTCGCCGAGGCGCAACTCGGTCTGCTGTACCAACAGGAGCATACGCATCGGACACTGCCGCTGTTCGGCGCAGCGACGCAGAGAGACACCGACGGACTGGCCGGGGGCGGCGGAGTCACGGCCGGCATGCAGAAGAATCTCGGCGCATGGCTGATCGAGCCGAGCCTCGGCTTCAGTGGCTTTGATTTGCATCTGAACGGCCTAGCGGAGCGCGCCGGCGGGGCGCTGGCGGAGAACATAGGCGGTGCGACGCTGGATAGTGCCGAGAGCACGCTCGCTGTCAATGCGCAACGCGCCTTCGCGCTGAGCGGGACCGTACAGATGACCGTCAAGGGTCGGCTGGGCTGGTCGCACGAGTTTGCCGACAACATGGCGCGTATTTCGGCAAGCTTTGCGGGCCTGCGCGGCAGCGGCTTTGCGTTGGCCAGCGCGCCGATCGGGCGCGACGCCGCGTTGGTTGGGCTCGGCGCCGACATCAAGGTGGCATCCTGGCCAGTGACGATGTTCGCCGGCTATGGCGGTGCCGTCAACGTCAGCAGCAACGCCCAGTCGTTCAATGCCGGCGTCCGCTTCGTCTGGTAGGTTCGAAGACTCCCGCCGTGCCCGTCGCTCAAATCGCCAAATCCGTGAATTTTCCTGGTTAACCGTTCCGCGACCACTGGCGTCGATCGTTCACTCCAGGGCCGACGTGGCCCACGAAGAGCACAGGAATAGGATATCGGCATGAAAAGGATTTCGCGGCGTCTGCCGCGGCATCACGATCCTATGCCATCGCGACCGCGGGACGTATTGGCGCGGCTTGCCATCCATCCTAGCGCTTGGCCTCGGCGCGCTCATGGTGACGGCCTCCGCTGCCGTTGCCGACCAGGGCGGCATCGGCTTCTGGCTGCCCGGGCAATACGGCAGCTTTGTCGCAGTGGCTCCCTCTCCAGGGTGGTTGCTGCCAAATCTTTATTACCACTACACGGGATCTGCCGGGTCTGACCATCCGCTGCCACGCGGATATTTTCTTGCGACCGGCCTGAACGGATCATTCGATGGATTGTTGGTTGTCCCCACCTACACCTTCGACACCACCATTCTGGGCGCGCGTCCGAGCTTCTCGATGGCTTTCATGCCGGCGTACAGCAGTTCATCAGCCGACATCCGGATCGGTCCGCTGTCGGGATCGCGCTCGGTTTCGGCGTTTGGCGTCGGCGACCTCTACCCCGCGATGAAACTCTACTGGACCGCGGACGTACACAATTTCATGGTCTATGCTACCGGTGATATCTCAACCGGGGATTATAGTGCCGATCGGCTTTCCAATATCGGCATCGGGCATGGCGCCATCGATGGCGGCGGCGCCTATACCTACCTCAACACGAAATCCGGGACGGAAGCGTCGGCGACTTTGGAGTTTACCGAGAACTTCGAGAACGCCGCGACCCACTACACCAACGGTGTGGATGCACATCTGGACCTCGGCGCATCTCAATTCCTTTCCAAGAACTTCTTCGGCGGCATCGTGGGATTTTACTACCAGCAACTGACGGCTGACAAAGGACAGCCCGCTTCTCTGTATCTGCTCAACCCCCGGGTTGG
>PLTJ01000245.1 GCA_003164455.1 Acetobacteraceae bacterium | reverse complement strand
GCTCGACCGGCGTCGAGCGGCCGAAAATGGAGACGCTGACCTTCACGCGGCCCTTCTCCTCGTCCACTTCCTCGACCACGCCGTTGAAGCTGGTGAACGGGCCATCGGCGACCCGGATTTGCTCGCCGACCTCGAAGACCACCGACGGGCGCGGCCGCTCGACGCCTTCCTGGGTCTGCTTGAGGATGCGTTCGGCTTCGGCGTCCGAGATCGGGCTGGGGCGGGTCTTGGTGCCGAGGAAGCCGGTGACCTTGGGCGTGTCCTTCACCAGGTGCCAGGCCTCGTCGCTCAGCTCCATCTTCACCAGCACGTAGCCCGGGAAGAACTTGTGCTCGGCGTTGACCTTCTGGCCGCGGCGGACCTCGACCACCTGCTCGGAGGGCACCAGCACCTCATCGATCTGGTCGGCCAGCCCCTTCTGGTCGGCTTGTTCCTTGATCTGTTGGGCGATCTTCTTCTCGAAACCGGAATAGACGTGCACCACGTACCAACGCTTGGCCATCAGTCCGTTCCCTCAGCTCGCCGCGCCGAACAGCAGGCGCACGAACACGCCGATGATCTGATCAGCGGTGAAAAAAAACAGCGCGGCCAACGCCGCCATGGCAAACACCAGACCGGTCGTGACCAGCGTCTCCTTGCGGGATGGCCAGGTGACCTTGATCACCTCGCTGCGCACCTCTCGAAAGAACTTCGCCGGATGGAACGCCAAGCCGCTCATGCCTCTGGGCTGCCTTTCGAAAGTGGACGCTTTGGCAGGGGTGGAGGGTCTCGAACCCCCAACCTCCGGTTTTGGAGACCGGCGCTCTAGCCAATTGAGCTACACCCCTACCGGCGCCCGGATAGTGACGGCGCGTCGCGGCGCCGCCGCGCAATCCGGGTG
Organism: Acetobacteraceae bacterium; assembly: GCA_003164455.1. Taxonomy (GTDB): domain Bacteria; phylum Pseudomonadota; class Alphaproteobacteria; order Acetobacterales; family Acetobacteraceae; genus Rhodovastum. Next base: position 1,680 of record PLTJ01000245.1, on the reverse strand, counting down.
CGGAGGGGCGTAGAAAGAATGTGCCGGGCCTTATGTCAAGGGTGCTGTCTCGCCAGGGCGCGCGCACGGGTGCTGCGGCCGGCCACACAGCAGGGGATCTGCGCGCCCCCAGCGGCCGGAGACATTCCGTAGGCGCTCCGACAACGGGGCTGTGACGACCACGGGGTGGAATTCGACGCGGCGTTGAAGAGGGTCGGAAGCCCAAAAAAGTTAGTATTGTTACCTATGAAAGTTATGCCTTCTTGACTCCGACAGTTAAATATGCTAACGGTTTTGTGTTAGATCGGAGTGCCGCATGAGACGCCAGCCGCTGCCTGTTCGAGGCGAACAGTCTTCCGCTCCCCCCTCGGGTGATCGGGGCGTGGCCGGGCAGCCCAGCGACAGGACGGAAGATTCCCGGCGGCGCCCGCCGGTTCTGTTGCAACGGTCTGAGCGTCTCGGCCAACCGGATTCACCGGCTGGCCGGCCAAATCCCTGACTGGCCAACCGATCCGGCCATTCCGACCCCGCCGCCAGGGCTGGCGGCATCATCACCTCCGGAGACCATCAATGGACCTCACCCAGCTTCTTGGGCTGGCGCAGGCGTTCGGCCTGGGTGCCTACGCGAGCTATCTCGTCGCGGCGATCGGTATCGCCGCCATCCTCGCCGCCGTGCTGCCGCCCGCGACCGCCGTTTCGCCGGCCTGGTGGCGCTCTACCCGTCACCTTCTCGATTGGTGCGCCGCGAACAAGGGCAACGCCACCAACGCATCCAGCGTCGCTCCGTCGGCCGCCGCCGCCGCGGTTGCCCCCTCCAGGCCGTGAGGAACACCATGAACACCACTCGCCGAACCCTCCTTGCCCTGTCCGTCTCGGGGCTGGCGCTCGCGGCCTGCGCCGGCACCACCGTCGCGACGCTTGCTTCCGACGTGCAGCTTGTGGACTCCGGCGCGGGGTCGCTCGCCTCTGCCGTCATGCAGCTTGCCGGCGTGCCGGCGGCGACCATCACGCAAATTCAGGGCTACCTGGCCATCATCGACACCGGCGCCGCGGCGATTGCCGCCACCGGAACGACGGGCGCCACCACGATCGTCCAGCAGATCGTCGCCGCCTTGAAGGCGCTGGTGCCGGTCGTGATGCCGCTGATCCCCGGCGGTTCGCCGCTGGAACCGGTCGCCAACGCGCTGTTGTCGCTGGTCCCGGCACTGCTGGCCTACATCGGCATCTCGGGCGCTTCGGCCGCCGTGCCGGTCTACACGCCCGACCAGGCCCGCCTGATCCTGCGCGCGGCGATGAAGTAGGCCGTGGTCCAGCTTGGTCTGATCCATCGCCCCCATCCGGGTCTGCCGTGTCTGGCAGCCCGGATGGACATGGATGCGCTCATCGCCCCCGTTACGTGCGACTGGCACCGCACCATCACGCTCGACGGCGACGCGCTCGGCAACGATACCCACTCGAACTGCCTCCCGTGCGGCGCCCTTCGCTCGATCCAGATCAGGCGCGCCGTGGCCGCCGGCGACACCCGCAAACCCACGGCGGACGAAGCGTTGGCGCTCTACCGCGTCTGGTCGGGCTGGGACGGCACCGATGCCACCGACATCGGCACCGCGAGCGACGTGGCGGCCCTCGCGTGGGCGCGGCGCGGCGTGAGGTGGGGCGAGCAGTGGGACGACATTCCCAGTATCGCCGCGCTGGACCCCG
>PLTJ01000313.1 GCA_003164455.1 Acetobacteraceae bacterium | reverse complement strand
GGCGCCCTGGCCGCCGCCCATGAAGAAATGATCGGCATAGATATGCCCGTCACTGTCCTGTCCGTAGATGTTCACCGCATGCGGCAGGCCGGTGGCCGCCTGTACCTGGTCCGGCGCCGCTTCGGCCAGCGCGCGAAAGATATTGGGGGCGATATACCAGCCCGTGCGCAGCCGCATGTTGACCGACGCCGGCTTGGTGCAGTTGAGGATCGAGCCAACCGGCGCTTTCACCGTGAACGGCCGGTAGCAGCCGGCATTGCTGCGGGTCTGCGGCGAAAGCAGGCATTTGAGCGGATAAGTGGCGTGCGCCGCGGTGTAGGTGTACGTGCAGTTGAGCCCACCTTGCGGCTGCTGCGGGGGAGCGCCGGCGAAATCCACCTCGATCGTATCGCCGGCGACCGTGATCCTGACCGGGTAGCGTAGCTTCGTGCCGAGCGGGTTGTTGTCCACCTCCGACAAATAGACACCGTCCGGCAGCGCGCGGATGGCCTCGCGCATGGCCTGCTCGGAACGGTCCTGCACGGTCGCGGCGAGCGCGCGCAGATCGTGCATGCCGTAGTCGTTCATGAACGCCAGCAGCCGGTCCGCGCCCAACTGGTTGGCGGCGACGAAGGAATGGACGTCGCCGAGCACTTCGGCGGATTTGCGGACATTCTCGCCAAGCAGGGTAAAGAGGTCCTCGTTGGCAATGCCGGCCCGATAGAGCTTCATCGGCGGAATCTGAATCCCTTCCTCGTAGATCTCCCGCGCCCGCAGCGAATCCTTGGTTCCCCCGATATCGCCGACATGGCCCACCGTCGCGGTCAGCGCAACGAGGCGGCCGGCGCGGAACACCGGAGTGACCACGGCGATGTCGAACAGATGGCCGGCACAGAGCCAGGGATCGTTGGTGACCAGCACGTCGCCGGGTGCTAGCGTGTGCGGCGGGAATTTCGCCAGCAGCGCTTTCACGGCGATCGGCACGGTGAAGTTGAACACCGGCATAGCGCGCGGTGAATGGGCCAGGCTCTCACCGTCGGGGTCGAGCAGGTCGGTGGCGAAATCCTGCGCTTCGGAAATGATGAGCGAGAAGGCCGTCCGCACGATGGTGTGCCACATCTCCTCGACCACGGTAACGAGGCGCGCCCACATGATTTCGAGCGACACCGGATCGGATTCGATCAGCGCGCGGGCCTCGGCGAGCGGGGTGGACGGCGTGATGCGGGCGGCGGCGGGCGGCGTGACGGCGATACGGATACGCAAGGTTCCCGTTCCATCCACACGCACCCCATCGCCGGGGGCGATGATGGTGGTCGCCTCGCGCTCCTCGATGATGGCGGGGCCGACGATCTCGTTGCCGGCGCGAAGGGCGTAACGGTCATACACGGGGGTGGCGACAAAACCGCCGTCAAAATACGCGCGCCGCGTGCCCTTGCGAGCGGTACCGGTTGTACCCGCATCGGCCTGCGCCAACGCCAACGCCGGGATCGGTCCCCGGCAGCGCACGCGCACCGACACCAGTTGCACCGCGACGCCCGCATAGACAGAAGTGTAGCGCGCCGCATAGGCGGTCGCGAAAGCCGCCCGGATACCTGGCATCGCCGCATCGTCGATCGGTCCATCGGGCAGCGCGACATTGATTTCATGGATCTGGCCGAACAGGCGCATGTCGGCCGACCGCTCGATTACCACATCGGCCTGCGGGATGCCGGCGGCCGTGATGCGCGCGCTCGTTTCGGTCTCGAGTGCGCGCAGCACGGCCTCGATGCGCGCGGCGGCGCCGGCTTCGTCGAGGCGGAGCGGATGGCTCTGCACCTGCTCGAAGGACAGCGGTGCGGCGAGGAAGCCAAGCGCCGAGGCGGCTCCGGATGCAGGGGGAATCAGCACTTCCTCGACGCCGAGAATGCGCGCTACCCCGGCTGCGTGGGCGGGACCGGCGCCGCCGAAGCCGACCATGGCATAGGCGCGTGGATCGCGGCCTTTCTCGACGATGTGGATGCGCGCCGCCGCCGCCATGCTTTCGGTGACGACACGATGAATCCCCCAGGCCGTTTCGATGGCCGAAAGTCCGATCCTGGCGCCCACCGTGGCGAGTGCCCGCTCGGCGGCGTCGCGGTCGAGCGCCATGCGGCCACCGAGGAAGAAAGCCGGGTCGTAATAGCCGAGCAGCAGATTGGCATCCGTCACCGTCGGCGCATCGCCGCCGCGCCCATAACAGGCAGGCCCCGGATCGGCTCCCGCCGAATGCGGCCCGACGCGGAGCAGGCCGACCTCGTCAACGGCGGCGATCGAGCCGCCGCCGGCGCCGATTTCGATCATGTCGATCACCGGCGCCTTCACCGGCAGNNTCAGGCAGGCCTTGGCCGTGGTGCCGCCCATGTCGAAGGAAATCACGTCGTCCTTGCCGGCGAGCTTGCCGAAGAAGGCGGTGGCGAGTCCGCCGCCGGCGGGTCCCGATTCGAGCAGGCGAATCGGGAAGGCGCGCGCCGTATCGGGCAGCACGAGACCGCCGGCGGAGTGCATCAGATAGAGCGCGCCGCGAAAGCCGCGCTGGCTGAGTTCGCGCTGGAGCCGGCGGACGTAACGGTCCATCAACGGCTGCACGAAGGCGTTGGCGCAGGTCGTGGCAATGCGCTGGTATTCCCACAATTCGG
>PLTJ01000022.1 GCA_003164455.1 Acetobacteraceae bacterium | reverse complement strand
GAATCCGCGCATAGACGGCGCGGGATTGTTGCCGGTGTTTTACGATTAGGGATCTGCTCGGCGCGGTGCCTGGGCAATGTGGCTCTGTGAGGCGGGCGATCGGGCCGCCGGGTTTGTGGCAACACGCGGACGTGGTGGGGTACACGCAAGCGCCGCCGGCCTTGGGCTGAACCGCGGCCGGCGGCGGCGAAGAAGGCGTAATGGCGCGCCGACGAAGATAGCGCACGCCGGTGGCCGACGGCGGCGACCGGGCGGTTCAGAAGGTGAGATCGTCGGCGGCGGGGTTGTGCGCGTCACCATCGGTGGCGGTGTTGTCGGCGCCATGTTCCTGGCGGAGGTGAGCCTGTATCTGGTCGAGGTAGAGGGCCGCCACCGTTTCGCGCAGGTCGTCGAGCAGTTCGAAGACGACGAGGGCCTGCTCGGGCGTCCAGGTTGCGGGGATGACGACGGTGGTTGCCCAGCGGGGTGGGCCGGCGGGTGGCAGCGACAGCCGGGGTGGGTTCATGGCTTGCGTCCCCGGCGCTGGCGGGCGCGCTGTTCGTTGCGCTCCCGCGCTTCCTTGACGCGGTAGGATTCGCCTTCGATGGCGATGATCTCGGCATAGTGGGTCAAGCGGTCGATCAGCGAGACGACGCAGGCGGCATTGGGGAACACCTCTTTCCATTCCGAGAAGGAGCGGTTGGTGGTGACCAGGGTGCTCTTGGAGCGGTATCGTCGCGATATCAGTTCGAACATCAGGTCGGCATGGCGGTTGGAGTAGGACAAATAGCCGACCTCGTCGATTGCGAGGACCGTTGGCTTTGCGTAGTGGTTGAGGCGGCGGCGCAGCGCGGAGTCGCTGTCGAGCGCGGCAAGATCGCCAAGCAGACGGCCTGCGGTGGTGAACAGCGCGGTATGTCCGGCGAGCAGTGCCTGGTGGACGATGTTCTGAATGATCATCGTCTTGCCGACACCGTTCGGGCCGATCACCACGCCGTTGCTGGCGTCCTTGAGGAAGTCGAGCGTCATCAGCGCTTCGACGGCGGCGCGGTCACACACCTTCGGCCAGTTCCAGTCAAAGTCGCACAGCGCCTTGAAACGGCCGATATGGGCGTCCTGCAGGCGCCGCTCCAGGCTGCGACGGGTGCGTTCCTGCTCTTCCCAGTCGATCAGGGCCGCGAGCCAGGGCGCGCCGGCGACCTCGTCCCAATGCGCCAGCAGGCCGTGCAGTTGCAGCGCTTTGGCGCGGTTGCGCAGATTGTCGGGATTACTCATCGGCTGGTTCCTTGAGCTGGTCATAGGTTTCGAGCGCATGTGGCGACACCGTGACGTCACGGGCCCGCAGGTGGGCGGGCAAGTCGATGGCCACGGGCGGGGCGTCGCCGCGTTGCGCGCGGCGCTGCTCGAGCGCCAGCCGCACGGCGTTGGGATGCGGTGCGTCGCGCACCAGCGCCTCCTGGATGGCGGCCTGCAACTCGGCGGCACCGTAGCGGTCGAGCAGGCGTTGCAGGCCGACGGTGATGGCGCCGAGATTGCCGCCGCGCTCGGCGGCGCGCACCAGCAGGTCGTGGGCAGCGGGTGCTACCTGGATCAGGCGGTCGGTGGCGCGGTGCTGACGGGCGGCGTGTTTCTGCGTGGCCAACACCCCGATGTGCGCCGGGTCCTCGATCTGCGCGCCCTTGTCGTAGCTGCGGCGGTGGTGGGCCAGGACGTGAACGCCGTCGACGATGCGCAACTCGTGCGGATCGGCCAGCACCGTCAGGGTGCGCTGCACGTGGGTGTGGGGCACCGAGTAGTCGTTGAGGTCAAAGCGAACATACGGCGTCTTGCCGACCCTGACCTCGACGCGCTCGTGCACCGGCGGCGGGTTGTCCGGCAGCCTCATCAGTTGGGGGACTTCGGCGGTGAACGCCTCGCGCACGGTGCGCGCGGGCTCCGCCGGGCAGCGCCGGTCTGCTGCCTGGCCGTTGCACCAGGCTTGGGCCTGCGCATTGAGGTCGTCGACATCCGAGAAACTGCGGGCTGCGAAGAACGAATCCCGCACGTACCTTATGGCTCGCTCCACGCGGCCTTTTTCGTTGCCGCGCGCCACCGCCACCGGGCGCGGTTCGTAGCGGTAGTGTCCAGCGAACGCCAGCAGCGTCGGATGGAAGCGGATCGCATCGCCACGCCGTTCCAGAACAGCACTTTTGAGATTGTCATAGAGTACAACACGGGGCACGCCAGAAAGCGCCTGGAACGCGGCGACATGCCCGCGCAGGAAGTTCTCCATCCTGGCATCAAGGAAGAAGCGCAGGAAGATCTGCCGGGAATGGCTCAGCACCATCACGAACGCCATCAGCGGACGCCGCGCCCGGCCGATACTCATGTATCCGAAATGACCCCAGTCGACCTGGCTCTGTTCACCCGGTAGGCTGCGCAGCCGCAGATAGGCCTCGGCTTTCGGTCGCGGCCGGTGGCAGGCGATGACGTGACGAAAATGATCGGGGCCGCCACGGTAGCCGCGCTCGCGCACCATCGCATACAGCCGGCTGGCGGTCAGCTTCGGGAATTTCTCCAGCGTCTGGCGGATGAACGGCAGATAAGGATCGGCCTTCGACGGCCGCGGCGATCGGCCGGAAAGGGGCAGGCCCGCCTGCGCCAGCACACGTGTCACCACGCCATGATGTACGTGCAACTGGGCGGCGATGGTGCCGATCGTCCATTTCTCGGCGTGGTAGTAGCGCAGGATCTGCGCCTCGATGTCAGGCGGGGTCACCATGGGCTATTGCGCTCCGTTCGGGTGGGTCCAACACGGCCGCGACGGCGATCACGACGACGCAGGAACCCCTGACGAAGCAGCGGCAGGCACGGATGACCGCACCAATGACAGTGCGTCATCGACCGCCCGGGCGGCTCGGCCGGGAAAGCGTCGTCGCGAGGCATCGCCATCGCGTCGGCCGGCAGCAGATCACCCGTCGGCGACGCGGGTGAACCCTGATGCGTGACTATTTCTCTTTGCCGCCCCCGATAGCGGCGTGAGCGATCGGCCCCGCGCCGCTTGCCACGAGAACTCCCCGCGTAGCGCCTCGCGGCGGCGTGCTGCGCCTCCTGGCGCGCTTGCTGTGCGCACTCGGCGCTGCAGTAAATCTGGCCGCGGTCGCAACAGCGGCAGACGATCGCCTGCTCCCGGCACCTTGCGCACAGGAAGAGACGGCCAGACCGCGGCTCGCTCTGCCCGTCGTCGCAAACGCGGCGTAGACGAACGCCGATATTGGCAGGATATTGGTCCTGCATTCGTGCCCGGCACGGTGTGGGGCACGGCGTCGATGCGGAACTTGCAGGTTGAGCTCGGCGCCGTGCTTGCCCTCAATTCTGGCAGGCTTCCGGCGCGTTGCCGAGGTGCCCGGTCCCTCGATTACCGCCTCAGGCGGCTCCGCCACGACCGCATCCGGTCCTGACACTGTCCCGAGGAAGCTCCCAGGCGGTCGTGCCGCCCCTACCGTGAGCCAGCTCTGGTAGGGGCCATTCGCTCCGGAGCGGCCCCCGCGCCGTCTATGCGCGGATTCTAACCGCCGCCAACAGGTGCGCCATCGATGCCGGAATCGTCGGCCATCGGTGCCGACACACCACCTGGCAGCATGATCTCGGCGTCCAGCCGGGCGGGCGAACGAGGCACCACCACCGCGGCCGGGATCTCTGCCTCCGGCGGCGCAG
>PLTJ01000105.1 GCA_003164455.1 Acetobacteraceae bacterium | reverse complement strand
CTCTTCCGGTATCGGTGCGCCGCCCGGGCTGCCGGCGACCTGCGTGGTCGACCAGCCCAGGATGTCGGCAAACAGCCGCCACGGCTCCGGCAGCGCGCGGCGGGCAGGTTCGGGTGCGAGCAGCTCGGCGACCTCACTGGTCTCATACTGGGTCTGGCGCTCCGGCGCGAGGCCAAGCTCCTTCAGCAGCGACGCCGCGACGACGAGGCCGACGGGTTGAACGTGGTCGAGCCACTCGACGTCGGGATCGAAGACTGCATCGAACATGGCGTCAGCCCGTCACCGGCCAGAGATAGACGAGACCCACCGGCTCCAGCCGATGGGCGCGGACCGCATAGCCGGAGCGCACCCGCTCCGGTTCGGTTTCAAGCTCCCGTTCGAGTTCCTGCACGCGCCCAGCCCAATGGCGGCGGTCCTGCTCGCGCTGGCGGCGCTCCTCCTCGACGATGCCGGGCAGGGACAGCTGCAAGTCGTCGGGGGCTGCCGCTGCCTTGGCGATGCGGTCGCGCTGCGCCCGCAGCAGATCGGCGAGGGACTTTGCCTCGGCCTCGCCGCGGGCGGCGAGATCCTTGGTTACCTCCGCCAGGCGGAGTTCGGCGCGGCGTTGCAGTTCCGGTTCGAGGTTGTCGGCGTCCTGGCGGGCTACCGCATGCAGGCGGGCGACCACGGCGGCGCTGGGCGCACGGGCGTCGCGCAGGGCGTCTTCGAGCTGGTCGAGGGTGGTTTCCTGACCGCGTTCGCCGAGGGGACGCAGCGCCCGGCGGTCACGATCGGCCTCCGTCCAGATGGCCGTGACGGGCAGGAACTCCTCATGCAACCGGGCGGCTCCCGGGCCGTAGACGGCGAGACGGCCAATCAGCACGGCACGCGGCTGCGCGCCCGGCCCGATCACCGCGCAGACCCGTTGCAGCCCGGCCTGGAAGCCCTGCGACAGGAAGCGTGACAGCAACCGCCGTACTAGCCGGTGCTCCAGGTGGAGCTGCACGACATTGGAGACTTCCGGCCGTTTGGGCGACTCGAACGAAACGGTGCGGATGGGGGTTGCCCGGCGCCACTCACTGAGCCGCTCACCGCGACGGCGGCGACGATCACGGAGATCATCAAAGACATCCGCCCAGGCGGCGTCATGGGCGAAGGCGGCGTCGTCGGGATCGACGGTAAACGTTGGGATGTCCACCCGCTCGACCACGGGAGCGGGCCGGAATGCCGAGCCGGCACGCTGAAGCGCGGTGGTAACGACCTGCTGTAGTTCCCGGTGATCGACGCCGACGCGCTTGCGCGACTGTTCGAGCGCCTTGCGCAGATCGTCCAGGTCGCGCAGCAGGCGTTGCTGTCGGGCCTGGGTCGCATCGTCCATCTCGGCGACGGCGCGGCCCGTGCGGTCGGGGTCGATCTCCGCCGCGATTTCATCGGCCTCGGCCTGGGCGCGGCGGCGATCGATGCCGGCGGTCGCCAGGCGGTCGGTGATGCGCTCCTCGATGATGCGACCGGCGGAGCCGAGCTGAGTGCGAATGATCTCGGTCTTGCGCACCAGCGCGTCCAGGACGACGTCCTCGGGGCGTTGGGCGTAGCGGAAGTAGCGGCAGTACACCGTCGGCCATGGTTGCAGCTTGCGGTCGATGCGCCCGTTGCGTTGTTCGAGCCGCGACGGGTTCCAGGGCAGATCGACGTGGATCAGGTCGTGGCAATGGGTCTGGAGGTTGATGCCTTCGCGCGCGGCGTCGGTGCAGATCAGAATGCGCAGTGGTTCAATGGCGGGGTCGGCGTTGAAGGCCCGCTTGATGGCCTCGCGCCGGTCGGTGCCGGTGATGCCACTGAAGACGCCGATCCGGTCCTCGCCGCCGTCGATGTCGCCGAATATCTCCAGCAGCCGCTTTTCCAGCCAGCGGCGGGTGTCCTCGTATTCGGTGAACAGGATCAGCCGGCGCTCGTTCCAGCGACCGCCGGGGCACATGTTCTGCTTGATCCAGTCACTCAGCCAACGCACCCGCGCGTCGGGTCGCGACGAAGCCGGCCGGGCGATGGCGAGCATCTCGTCCACCAGCGCCAGCTCGGCCCGCACGTCGCCTTCCGAAGATCCGGCGGCGCCGGCTTCGGTGGCAGCCCGGGCGGCGGCTTCCTCGTCGGCATCGAGAGCGGCTTCGGCGTCCTGCTCGGTGCCGACCGCCAGCAGGTCGTCCAGCCCGTCGGACGGCCGCACGAAGCCCTGGATGGCAGCTTCGGGGGCGGAGGCGGCGGCGTTGCGGAGGCTCTTCCGGTGCACGTCCAGCGTCTTCGCGAAGGCGGCCACTGACGACAGCAGGCGCTGCTGGAGGCCGACGAAAACCAGCTTGGCCTGGGAGAACTGATGCCGGGGCAGCCGGCTGATGCGGCGGCCCCGCAGTTCGCCGTAGTCACTCAGCATCTGCGCCAGCCGCAGCTCGACAGTGTCGGCCGGCAGCTTGTCCAGCACGATCGGCTCGATCACACGCTCGGGGAACGGCTCGCCGATCCGGCGCAGGTCTTCCTTGAGGCGCCGGACCATGACCGGCTCCAGGTCGCGCGGGCGCACCTCCACGCCGCGGGTGAACCGCTGCGGGTCCAGCATCTCCAGCAGCGNNGAGAAGCTGTTGGAATGGCCGTTGTGCGGCGTCGCCGTGAGGAAAAGCCGGTGTTCGAACCGCCCGGCGATGTCGCGCATGGCCTTGGTGAACTGGCTGTCGATGGCGTAGCGGGCGCCGCTGGCCGGCGCGGCATGGTGCGCCTCGTCCAGGATCAGCAGGGCGCGCGGCCGGAAACCGCCCAGAATGTCGCGCAGCCCAGCGGTGTAGGCCTCGTCGGTCAGCAGCCGGGTCGACACGATGAAGCGCGAACCCGTCGTCCAGGGGTTCACCCCGAACCCGCGCAGCCGCCGCAGCTCCGCCAGGCGCTCCCGGTCGATGACGGTGAAGGTCAGGCCGAACTTCGTCTCCAACTCGTCCTGCCACTGCAAGGTCATGGATGGCGGCGCGGCCACCAGCGTGAAGTCGATGCGGCGGCGCAGCAGCAGCTCGCGCAGGATCAGACCGGCCTCGACCGTCTTCCCCAGGCCAACATCGTCGGCGATCAAGAGGTTGACGCGCGGCAGCCGCAGGGCCTTGCGCAGCGGCAGGAGCTGGTAGGCATCCAGCCTGATGCCGGCACGAAATGGCGCCTGGAACAGGTCCCGGTCGGCGGCGGTCGCGGTGTTCCATTTCAGGGTGCGCAGGTAGGCCGCGAAGGTGATGGGGTCGTCGGTGCCGTTCTCCGCGATCCGCGACCACGCGTCGT
>PLTJ01000119.1 GCA_003164455.1 Acetobacteraceae bacterium | reverse complement strand
TCACGCGATCAAACAAAGGGCTAGAACGGGATGACTTCGCCTATCAGAAGTCATCCCGTTCTAGTGCCGGGAAATCAGCCCACCCGCACCAGCATCTTGCCGAAATTGCCGCCGCGCAGCACCTGGCGCAACGCCTCCGGCGCGTTCTCCAGCCCATCGATGATGGTCTGGCGGTGCAGCAGCGAACCGTCGCGCAGCCAGGGGGCGGCGAGCGCCCGCCACTCGGCGAACCGCTCCGGCTTGTCGGCAACGATCAGGCCCTCGATGCGCACCCGCTTGCCCACCACGAAGCCCAGATTCGGCCCGGAGGGAAACTCGGCCGCGTTGTACTGAGCGATCATGCCGCACATCACCACCCGGGCATGCGCGTTCAGCAGGCCAAATACCACCTCCTGCATGAAGCCGCCGACATTCTCGAAATAGACGTCGATGCCGTTCGGGCAGGCCTGCCGCAGCGCGCTCTCCAGATCGCCCGAGCGATGGTCAACACAATCGTCGAATCCGAGAGCTTCCTGCACCCACAGGCACTTGTCCGGGCCGCCGGCGATGCCGACCACGCGGCAGCCCGCCCGCTTGGCAAGCTGCCCGGCCACCGAGCCGACGGCACCGGAAGCGGCCGAAATCACCGCGGTCTCGCCCGCCTTGGGCCGACCGATGTCCTTCATGCCCGAATAGGCGGTGGTGCCCGGCATGCCGAGCACACCCAGCCAGGCCCCCAGCGGGGCGGCGTGCTGATCCACCTTGGCCAGCACCGCGGCCGGCGAAAGGCTGTGCGTCTGCCAGCCGCGGCTGCCCACGACGATGTCGCCCGGCACAAAACCCGCATCCCCGCTGGCCAGCACCTCACCCACCGTCTCGCCGGTCATCACCCCGCCGATCGCCACCGGCGGGCTGTAGGAGGCGCGACCCGAAATCCGCCCGCGCATGTAAGGGTCGATCGACAGCAGAATGGTGCGGGTCAGCACCTCGCCCGCGCCGGGCACCGGGATCGGGTCCTCGACCAAGGCGAAATCCTCGCCGCGCGGCTCGCCGTCAGGGCGCCGGCGCAATACCAGCGAACGACGGACACTCTCGATGCTTGCCATGTCAGGCGGCCTCCGCTTTCAGTACCAGGCGACCGACCACGCGACCGTCGCGCAGCCGCATCAACGCCGCGTTGGCCTGGCTCTGCGGCATGATGGTGATTGGAATGGCGGGCCCCGGCCCGGATTGCGCCAGCCGGACCAACTCGCGCAACTCCTTCGGATTGCCGACATAACTGCCCTGGAGCGTCAGCGCGCGCATGGGCATCAGCGGCAAGGACAGGGGAAACTCGCCGCCGAACAGGCCGACCTGCACCAGCTTGCCGCCCTTGCCCAGGGCCGCGAAGGCGAAGCGCGCGGTGGCGGTGCCATTCACCAGATCGATGATGGCCAGCGCCAGGCCACCGCAGGCCGCGATGATGGCCTTGGTCACCTCGCTGCCCGCGCCGTCAACGGTCTTTGAGGCCCCGGCGTGCTCGGCGGCGGTGCGCTTCTCGGCGCTGATGTCCACCGCGACGATGGCGCGATGGCCCAGCGCCTTCAGGATCGCGATGGCCTGCAGCCCGAGCCCGCCGGCACCCACCACCACGATCGGCTCGTCGGGCGGCCGCGGCAGGACTTTCCTGATGGCGGAATAGACGGTGAGGCCCGAGCAGGCATAGGTGGCGGCCAAGGCCGGGTCGATCGCGCCGGGATCGACCAGGTGGCGCGGATGCAGCGCCAGCACATGCGTCCCGTAGCCGCCGTTGCGATAGACCCCAAGCGAGCGCGGCGTGGAGCACATGTTGTCCTCGTCCGACCGGCAAGCCAAGCAGGTGCCACAGCCCACCCAGGGGAACACGATGCGGATGTCGCCCGGCTTCACGCCGATCGCGTCCGGACCGAGCCGGACCACGCGGCCGACGACCTCGTGGCCCATGGCCAGCGGCAGGGTTATGCCGCGGTCCTTCATCCGCATCACCTTGCCGCCGCCGAGGTCGTACCGCCCCTCCCAGATGTGGATGTCCGAATGACAGACGCCGCAATAGAGGGTTTCCAGCAGGACTTCAGTGCCCTGGGGCTCGGGCGTGGGCAGCTCGATCTCCTGCAGGGGGGCTTCGTTCTCGACCACGGCCCAGGCGCGCATGTTATGTTCCTCCGGTTTCTTGTTGGGCGATCGGGACGGGCGGCACCGCCGACGCCGCGGGCAGTAAACCTAGGGTAATATGCCTCCGCGGTGAAAGTGTCGATCAGCGACTTCGCCACGAAGCGGTCCGCCTCCCACACCGCGGCGGATGAGGAGCAAGTGCTGCGGCGGCTAGCATTTGCTCGCCCGGTAATAGTCCCGCTCAGTAGTCAGGTATTCGAGGACAGGGTGCATAACAGGGTCGGCAGCTGCGTTGTATTTCAGCGCACTGCGGTTGACTTCCAAAACCGTATCAGCTAAAGGTAACGAGCACAATCAGATGTGAAACCGGATACGTTTGGGAGGGGCTTTATGAAAACGTCTCGCCGCTCGGTCATCGGAATCCTTTCGGCCGGCGCTTGCGTCGGTTTGGTTGGCCCGGCCTTCGCCGCGGACACCATCAAAATCGGCATGACGGTTCCAATGACCGGTCCGGCCGCCAACACCGGCCAATTCCAGACCGATGGGGCCAAGCTCGCCATCGAACAAATCAACGCGGCCGGGGGCGTGCTTGGCCGCAAGCTCGAACTCGTGGAGGAAGACGACCAGACGACAAACCCGGGCATGGTCCTGGCGTTCTCCCGGTTGGTGAACCGGGGCGATCTGGCCGTCATCGTGTCGTCGCAGCGCTCCACCCAGGTCAACGCGATCTCCGAAGACATCAAGAAGGGCGGGCTCCCGGTATTCATCGGTGGCTCGGACCCGACGCTGACGCAGATGGGCGATCCCTGGATTTTCCGCACGCGGCCCAATGACACGTATTCGAGCAAAGTGATGGCCGATTTCGGCGTCCATGAACTGAAAAAGATGAAGTGGGCTGTCATTTATTCAACCGACGCGTTCGGCTCCAACGGGGCCAAGTTGCTGGTAGAACAACTCAAGAGCCTCGGCATCACGCCGGTTCTGTACCAGGGCTACAACGACGGGCAGGCCGATCTTACCCCGGTGGTCCTTGCCATCCGCCAAGCGGGCGCCGATGTGATTGGGACGTACACCACGTACGAGAATGACACCGCTCTCTTCGCCCGTCAGTTGAAGCAGTTCGGCGTGACCATTCCGTGGCTCGGATCGATGTCGGTTGCCTCGACCACGGCCAGAAATCTCGCCGGTCCGGCTCTCTACGGGGTCTATGCGGTTCCCGATTACGATGCCAGTGCCAGCCCACAGGCAAAGAAATTCTACGACGAATTCCAGAAAGCATACAAGAGCGCAGCCGACGACAACTCGGCCTGGGCCTATGACGCAGTGACGTTGGCGGCGCACGCGATGAAGACAGCCAACAGCACCGATCCCATCAAGCTCCGCGACACGCTGCATGCCATCAAGGGCTTCGCGGGCGCTGAAGGCACCTACAACTTCGACGAGAACGGAGACGGCCTGCGCAGCTATAACGTTGTCCGCAACGAGAACGGCAATCTCGTCTTCATTCGGCACATTTCGTTCGACAAGTAATCCAGTAATAGACTGATAGTTACATCAACACCCCTCCCGGGTTCGGCCGCGTCCATGCCGGGCCGGGAGGTGGCGTTCCTTGTCCTCGGTCGCGCCGTGGCGCGTGTTCACGTTCGTTGCGGATAGAGAGTTCTCTGCATGCGTTGCCCGACGTCACCATGACCGCGGGCCAGACCAGAAACCGCCTGGATCAGGGCTGCAAAGCATCGCCGGGTTGCGCCGCAGCGCACGCCATCCCGGCCGGTGCGAAGGGACCGACGAGGGGCAGAATCAAGTGAGCGTGGGGCAGCTCATTCTTCACCCACATCCTCGCTCAGTTCGCCCATTTCTAAGGGCAACAACCCTGGCTTTCGGGGCACTGCCGTTGACTTCCAAAACCGTATCCGCTAAGGGCAATGCGCACATTCAGATGCGAAACTGGATACGTTGGGAGGGCTTCATGGAAACGTCTCGCCGTTCGATCATCGGCATCCTTTCGGCCGGCGCTTGCGTTGGTTTGGTCGGCCCGGCGTTCGCCGCCGACACCATCAAGATCGGCATGACGATCCCGATGACGGGTCCGGGTGCAACGACCGGCCAACTTCAGCACCAGGGCGCCAAGCTGGCCGTCGACCAGATCAACGCCGCCGGCGGCGTGCTCGGCCGCCAGATCGAACTCGTCGAGGAAGACGACCAGACCACGAACCCGGGCATGGTCCTGGCGTTCTCCCGGTTGGTGAACCGGGGCGATCTTGCCGTCATCCTCGCGTCGGTGCGTTCCACTCAGGTCAATGCGGTCTCCGAAGACATCAAGAAGTCCGGACTGCCGGTGTTCATCGGCGGCAGCGATCCGACGCTGACGCATATGGGCGATCCCTGGGTCTTCCGCTGCCGGCCCAATGACATCTTCTCGTCCAAGGTGATCGCCGAGTTCGGCGCCAATGACCTGAAGAAGAAGAAGTGGGCGGTCATTCACGGCACCGACGCGTTCGGCGCCAGCGGCGGCAAGCTGCTGATCGACCAACTCAAGGCTCTCGGCATCACGCCGGTCATCGAGCAAGGGATCAACAACGGGCAGGCCGATCTCACCCCGGTGGTTCTTGCCGTCCGCAATTCGGGTGCCGACGTGCTCGCGACCTACATCGCCTTCGAGAATGATGTCGCCTTGTTCGCGCGCCAGTTGAAGCAGTTCGGCGTGAACATTCCGTGGATCGGATCGGCGTCGGTTGCCTCGCCCATCAGCCGGAATCTGGCCGGTCCCGCTCTCTATGGGACCTATGTGGTCGCCGATTTTGATGCGAATTCCAGCCCGGAAGCGAAGAAATTCGCCGACGAGTTCAACACGGCCCACAAAGTCATACCCGACGACCAGCCGGCCTGGGTCTATGACGCGGTCATGCTGACGGTCGAGGCGATCAAGAAGACCGGGGGCACCGATCCGATGAAGCTCCGCGACGCACTGCATGCCATCAAGGGCTTCAAAGGCACCGAGGGCACCTACACCTTCGACGAGAACGGAGACGGTCTCCGCGCCTACAACATCATCCAAAACGAGAACGGCAACCTCAAGTTCATCCGGCAGATCACTCCCGCCAGTTGATAGCCTGATCGCTGCCCCCGCTCCCCTGCTGGTCCGGTTTGCGTTCATACCGGACCAGCAGGGGCGCTCTTTGCTCTCTCCCGCATAGGATCGTCGATGAGTATGCTTCCTCAGCTGTTGTTTACCGGCATCGGCATCGGCAGCATCTATGCCATGGTTTCCCTGGGCTTCGTTCTGCTGATCCGGTCGGCCAACGTGGTCAACTTCGCGCAGGGTGAGTTCTCCATGCTCGGCGCCTATTTGATGCTGATCCTCCTGATGAGCTTCCACGTTCCGTATTTCATTGCCCTGGTCGTGTCGGTCATCCTGATGGGAGTGTTCGGCATCGTCTTCGGTGTCATCACCTACTGGCCGCTGCGCACCCGCGGACAGATTCCCGTCATCATCAGCACCATCGGCGCCGGCATCCTGTTGGAGAATACCGTTCTCGCGACCTACGGGCCAAGCCCGCAGGTGCTGCCTGGAGTGTTCAATGCGTCGGGCGTTCTCGTCGGCAACATCTTCATGGACTCCCAGTACCTCTCGATCATCTGCACAGCGTTCGTCCTGTTGGCATTGCAATACGTGATCTTCGAGAAGACGGTGGTCGGCAAGAAGATCCAGGCGACATCCCAGGACAGGGAAACGGCTGGGCTGCTCGGCATTCCCGTCGTCACGTTGATCTTCGGCATCTTTTTCTACAGCGCCGCGCTCGGCGGACTGGCCGGCATCCTGGTCGCCCCGATCCTGTTCGTCTCTGTCGGCATTGCTTCGGTCGTCGCGTTGAAGGCGTTCGCCGCCAATATCATCGGCGGTTTCGGATCGATCCCGGGCGCCATTATCGGTGGCCTTCTCATCGGCATCGTCGAGACCCTCGGAGCGGCCTACATCTCGGTTCCCTACAAAGATGCCTACGCGTTTATAATGCTGATCGCCGTGCTGCTGGTTCGTCCACAGGGTCTGTTCGGCGAACGCGTCGCCGAGAAAGCGTGAGGACAGGCTCATGATGACCGCCGTTTCCATGCGCAACCGTGGCCTGCTCTATGGCGGCCTCGGCATCCTTGTTGTGATCGCGATCGCTCTCGTGGCGCCGTCGCACGGCTATTACCTCAACATCATGATGCAGGCGGCGACCTACGCCATCGCCGTCGCGGGCATTGTCGTCGTGCTCGGCTATTGCGGGCAGATCTCCCTGTGTCAGGCCGCCTTTCTGGGCATGGGCGCCTATTGCGTGGCGATCGGAACGGTCGATTACGGTCTGCCGTTCTTCGTTTCTCTCGCCATCGGTGTTGCGGTCACCGGTATTGGTGGCACCCTGCTCGGCCTGACGACGTTGCGGCTCGGCGGCCATTATATCGGCATGGTCACGATCGGTTTTCAGTTGATCGTCACCATGGTCCTGACCAATTGGCTCGGCTTCACGCACGGACCCGATGGGATATCCGGGATACCCCGACCATCGTTGGCTGGCATGGACCTCTCCGGAGGGGCCATCTATCTCGGGCTCTGCCTTCTCTTCCTGGGGGCAGTGACCATGTTTACCGTGTACCTGAAGATGAGCCGTCTCGGGCGCGCCATGCAGGCGGTTCGCGACAACGACCTCGCCGCCAGTACGTGCGGGGTCAATGTGTTCCGCACCAAGGTCATCGCATTCGCAATCAGCGCCGCCCTCGGCGGACTCGGCGGGGGCCTGTTCGCGGGCGCCTTTTCCTACATCAGCCCCGACCAGTTCACCTTCAACGACTCGGTCGTGCTGCTGACGATGGCTCTGCTCGGCGGCGTGGAGTATGCTTTCGGCGCCTTGCTGGGCACCATACTGCTGGTCATGTTGCCCGAATGGCTGCGCTTCCTGCGGCAGGCCTACTTGGCCGTCTATGGCGCGGCCGTGATCGCCATCATCGTCTTCCTGCCGCGTGGCATGTGGGGGCTGTTGATGGATCGCTACTTCAAGCCCCGCCCGATGAAGGCCGTCGAGGTGGCGCCGCTGCCTCTGCTGGCGCGCCACGGCGTCCCCTCGGAGGACGTTGTGCTGAACATCGCCAAACTCGCCAAGCATTTCGGTGGACTGAAGGCAGTGGATGAAGTCGATATGATGGTGCGCCGAGGTTCGGTGCATGCCCTCATCGGACCGAACGGCTCCGGCAAGACCACCATCCTGAACGTGATCACCGGCCTTTATGTGACGACTGCGGGGAAGGTCGAATTCCTTGGCAAGGACATTACCGCGCTGCCGCCCCATGACCGCGCCCGGCTCGGCATGTGCCGCACCTATCAAAACATCCGCGTGTTCCGGGGAATGACCGTGCTTGAGAACGTCATCGTCGGCGCCGAGCGTGGCGGCAACGACGTGTCGGGCACCGACGCGACCTTGGAACGGGCGCTCGCCGCGCTCGATTTCGTCGGCCTTCGCGACGTCGCGCATCTGCCCGTCGGCGACCTGCCCTATGGCCATCAGCGTTATGTCGAAATCGCCCGCGCGCTCGCCGGTTCGCCCGAGATCCTGCTGCTCGACGAGCCCGGCGCCGGCCTCAACCTGACCGAGAAGGGCGAGATGGCTGAATTGCTGAAACGCTTGCAGGGGCACGGGATGACGATCGTCATCATCGACCACGACATGAAGCTGATCGAACGGGTGGCCGACCACATTACCGTGCTGAATTTCGGGCGCCGTATCGCGGATGGCGATCCGAAATTCGCGCTCAGCCACCCCGAAGTCATCGCCGCCTATCTGGGGGAGCCGCATCGTGATGCTGCTTGAGATCAAGGGACTTACGGCACGCTACAACGCCGGTGACGTCCTCAAGGGAATCGATCTCTCCGTCGAAGAGGGCGAGATCGTGGCCCTCATTGGCTCGAACGGTGCCGGCAAAAGCACCACCCTGCGCTCCATTTCGGGCCTGGTGGCGAACGTGTCGGGTTCCATCACCTTTGGCGGGATGCCGATCCTCGGTATGAAGACCGGGGCCATCGCGCGCCTCGGCTTGGCGCATGTGCCGGAAGGACGGCGCCTTTTTCCCGGCCTGACCGTGCGGGACAATATCCTGCTCGGCGCTTCCAACCGCAGCGGTGTCTCGCGTAGCCAGATGGAGCGGGAGGTCGATGAGGTAATGGACCTGTTCCCGAACCTGAAACGCCTGGCGGGCGTCTATGCCTGGACGCTCTCGGGCGGCGAGATGCAGATGGTCGCCGTGGCACGCGGCATGATGGCCAAGCCGAAGCTCTTGCTGCTCGACGAGCCGTCGCTCGGCCTGGCGCCGATGATCGTTCAGCAGGTGTTCCGCATCATCACCGAGATTCGCTCGCGCGGCGCCACCGTGCTGCTGGTGGAGCAGAACGCCAACATGGCGCTCAGCGTTGCCGACCGCGGCTACGTTCTGGAAGCCGGGACGCTGCTTCTCTCCGGCAAGCCGGAGGAGTTGTGGGACAACGATCACGTTCGTGCCGCCTATCTCGGCGGCCTCGCCGCTACGGCCTGAGCTTTCGACAGGCATCCTGAATACGGGTGCCAGGGCCGTATCGAGCGTACCGGGATCGACCCGGTAGCGAAGTCGTCACGGATGTTTGCCCAGCCCGGGCGCAAATCCTGCTCGACCGATCGGCCCGCAACTGCGAAGTTCCGACACCAGCACGGGCGAGACCCACGTGGCAACCGCGGATTGCGTCCGGGGCAAACGCGAAGGAGATGCCATGAGCGAACAGACGCCGCTCCATCGCCCGCAGGAACGGATTCGATCCACCGACGTCGAGGGGTTCGATTCCCTGGCCGCACTTGCCCGGGATATGCGTTCGTTGTGGAATCATGCCACCGACAAAGTGTGGCGGCAGCTCGATCCCGTGCTGTGGGATCTGACGCATAACCCCTGGGTCGTCCTGCAGACCGTCTCGCGGGAAAAACTTCAACAAGCCCTGGCCGATCCGGCTTTCCGCAAGACCATTGACGATCTGGGGCAGACCAAGCGAGATGCCGCAGCGGCGCCCGCCTGGTTTCAGCAAACCCATCCACAATCTCCGCTGAACTGCGTTGCGTATTTCAGCATGGAGTTCATGTTNNATCAACTCAAGGCCGCCGGCGACCTGGGCGTGCCGGTCGTCGGCGTGGGGCTGCTCTACCAGGAAGGCTACTTTCGCCAGATGATCGACGAGAACGGGGCGCAACAGGCCCTGTTCCCTTATAACGATCCTGGACAACTGCCGATCACGCCGGTGCGGCATCAGAACGGAGAATGGTTGCGGCTACAGCTCGACCTGCCGGGCTACCCGATCTGGGTGCGCGCCTGGCAGGCTCAGGTTGGCCGCGTCAGGCTGTATCTGCTGGACACCAACGATGCGGCGAATTTCGCGCCGTACCGGGGGATTACCAGCGAACTTTACGGCGGCGGCCCGTCCATGCGCCTCATGCAGGAGTTGGTACTGGGGATCGGCGGATGGCGGTTGCTCGCGGCCCTCGGTATCGAGGCGGAAGTCTGTCACCTGAACGAAGGACATGCGGCGCTTGCCGTGTTGGAACGCGCGCGGAGTTTCATGCTGGCAACCGGGCAAACCTTCGAGGTTGCATTGGCGGTAACGCGGGCCGGCAATCTCTTCACGACGCACACGGCGGTCGCCGCCGGGTTCGATCGCTTCGCTCCGAGCCTTATCGAACGGTGTCTGGGCGGTTACGCCCAGACGAAGCTCGGCATTGCGCCGCATGAGTTGCTGGCGCTGGGACGCCAGAACCCGAGCGACCCGGCGGAAGATTTCAACATGGCGTATCTGGCGATCCGCGGCAGCGGGGCCGTGAATGGCGTGAGCCGCCTGCATGGACAGGTGAGCCGGCACCTCTTCGCACCGCTTTTTCCGCGCTGGCCGGTGGACGAAGTGTCGATCGGGCATGTGACCAACGGCGTTCACATGCCGACCTGGGACTCCGCGGAGGCCGACACGCTGTGGACCGAGGCCTGTGGCAAGGATTGCTGGTTGGGAACGACCGAAGCCCTGGAGCATGACATCCGTCAGGTTTCCGACGCCCGTCTCTGGCAACTTCGTACCGCCCGCGCGGCGGCACTTGTTGGCTACGCGCGCCGGCAATTGTCCAGGCAACTGGCCGCGTCAGGTGCGTCGCCCGAGGCGGTTGACGCAACGGCGCATCTGCTTAATCCCACCATATTGACGCTGGGCTTCGCACGCCGTTTTGCCTCGTACAAACGACCGAACCTGTTGCTGCACGACCCGGAGCGCCTGCTCGCCCTGTTGACCAACCCTCAGCGTCCGATGCAGCTCATCATCGCCGGCAAGGCTCACCCGGCGGACCAGCCAGGCCAGGCCCTGATCCAGCAATGGATCCATTTCATCAGGCGCCCCGAGGCTCGCTCGCATGTGATCTTCCTCAGCGACTACGACATGCATTTGGCCGAACACCTGGTGCAGGGAGTGGATGTCTGGCTGAACACGCCACGGCGACCCTGGGAAGCATGCGGCACCAGCGGCATGAAAGT
>PLTJ01000221.1 GCA_003164455.1 Acetobacteraceae bacterium | reverse complement strand
CCAGGCCGGGGCGGATGTAGCTGTGCGCGTCCAGGCAGCGGTCGATGGCGGCGGTGAACAGCGCCACGTCGGGGTGTTCGGCGGTGAAGGCGGCCAGGCCCTCGGGGGCGGCGATCAGGCAGACCAGCCGGATCTGGCCCGCCCCGGCGCGTTTCAGCAGGCTCACCGCCGCCGCCGCCGAATGGCCGGTCGCCAGCATCGGGTCGACCACGATGGCCAGCCGTTCGCCGATATCCTCGGGCAGCTTCAGGTAGTATTGCACCGGCGCCAGGGTCTGCGGATCGCGGTAAAGGCCGATATGGCCCACCCGCGCCCCCGGCACCGCTTCCAGCATGCCGTCCAGGATGCCGTTGCCCGCCCGCAGGATCGGCGCGAAGCACAGTTTCTTGCCGGCAAGCTGCGGCGCGCGCGTGCGTTCCAGCGGGGTCTCGATCTCGACGTCGTGCAGCGGCAGGTCGCGGGTGACCTCGTAGCACATCAGCAGGCTGATCTCGCGGGCGATCCGGCGGAAGCTGCCGGTCGCGGTCGCCTTGTCGCGCAGCAGCGTCAGCTTGTGCTGCACCAGCGGGTGGTCGATGACCGTGACGGTCGGGAAACGCTCTGTCATGCCTACAAGTCCCCTTCAGAACGAAGCGCAGCTATCGGCGAGCGCCAGCCCGACCGATTCCTGCGCGAAACGCCGTTGGTAGTCGGCGCGGATCGCCGCCAGCGCGGCGAGGCTCGCCGCCCCGGGCTCGGCCAGCACGATGACCACCGTCGAGGGCTCGGACGTGATCCGCCCGCTGGCCTGCCCGCGCCACTGTCCGTAACCATCCAGAACGGTGAAGCCGGCCGGGAAGCGCGGCGTCACCGCATCGGCCAGGAAGTTTCGCCACGCCGCCTCGTCAATCGTCGCGCTGCCCGCGCTGCGGCCGAAATAGAGCGTGGCGGCGAGCATCGGCGTGCCCGCCAGCCCGGCGCACCGCGACGCCGGCGCGGCGCAGCCGGCGAGCAGCGCGAGCAGCAGGACACCGGCAGCCCTCATTCGGCGGTCTTGGGCGCGGCGCGGCGCTTCACCCGTTCGCGCACCGACTGAAAGACGACGTAGAGCACCGGAATGACGAAGATCCCGACCACGCTGGCCGCGATCATGCCGCCGAACACCGGGGTTCCGACGTTGCGCCGGGCCAGCATGCTCGGACCCTCGGCGAGCACCAGGGGCAGCAGGCCGAGGATGAAGGCGAAGCTGGTCATCATCACCGGCCGGAAGCGCAGCCGCGCCCCTTCGGTGGCCGCCTGCAGCAGCGGCACGCCGCGCTCGCGCTGGTCCTTGGCGAATTCGACGATCAGGATGCCGTTCTTGGCGGCCAACCCGATCAGCACCACCATGCCGATCTGCCCGTACAGGTCGAGCGTCAACCCGGCCAGCATGATGGCACCGTAGGCGCCGAGCACGCCCACCGTGACCGACAGCAGCACCGGCACCGGGATGGTCCAGCTCTCGTACAGCGCCACCAGGAACAGATAGGCGAACAGCACCGCGAAGCCGAGGATCAGCGGGGTCTTGCCTTCCGCGCGCTTCTCCTGGAAGGCGGTGTCGGTCCACTCGCCCCGGTAGCCCTGCGGCAGGGTGCGCGCGGCGACGTCCTCCATGGCATTGAGCGCGGCGCCCGAGGACACGCCAGGCGCGCCGGCACCCTGGATCACCACGGCGCGTTTGTTGTTGTAGCGGGTCAGCGATTGCGGCTCCTGGATCAGCCGCACTTCCGCCAGGCTGCGCATCGGCACCATCTGGCCGGTCGTGCTGCGGACGTTGATGCGCAGAATGTCGCTGACGTTGCTGCGGTCGCTGGCCTCGGCCTGCACCTGGACCTGCCAGGTGCGTCCGAACAGGTTGATGTCGTTGATATAGGCGCCGCCCAGGTTGGCGCCGAGCGCCTGGAACACCGCGGTGAGCGGCACCCCCAGCACCTGCGCCTTCTCACGGTCGATGTCGAGGAACAGCGAGGGCGTGCTCGCCGAGAAGAAGCTGAACACGCGGGCCAGCCGCGGGTCCTGGTTGGCCGCCACCAGCAGCCCGCGCAGCACCTGCGCCATCGCCTTGGCATCGCCGCCGCGCAGGTCCTCGAGCACATAACTGAAGCCGCCGCCGCTGCCCAGGCCGACGATCGGCGGCGGCGCGATGGGGATGGCGAAACCGTCGCGCAACTGGCGGAATTGCGTGGCCATCCGCGCGATCGCCGCAGCCGCCCCCATGCCGGGGGCGGTCCGCTCGGCGAACGGCTTCAGCGACACCACCACGAAGCCCGCGTTGGCCTGGCTGACGCCGTCGAGGAAGTTGTAGCCGATGATCGAGGTCGCATCCTGCACCGTCGGTTCGCCCGCCAGGATGTGCTCGACCTGCCCCACCAGATCGGCGGTGCGCCCGACCGAGGCGCCGTCGGGCAGTTGCGCCATGACAAAGAAGGCGCCCTGGTCGTCCTCGGGCAGGAAGCCGGTGGGGGTGATACGGCCGAGCGCGCCGATGCCCAGCACCACCAGCACCACCACGGGCAGGCCGATCAGGGCGATGCGCACCAGCCGTGCCACCACCGCGCCGTAGGCGTCGCGCACGCGGTCGATGCCGCGCATCACCACCCCGACCGGACCGCGGCGCGGCCCGTCGTGACGCTTGAGCAGGATGGCGCACAGGGCCGGCGACAGGGTCAGCGCGTTCACCGCCGAGATGAACATCGCCACCGCCACCGTCACCGCGAACTGCCGGAACAGCTCGCCCGATATGCCGGGGATGAAGGCGATCGGCACG
>PLTJ01000424.1 GCA_003164455.1 Acetobacteraceae bacterium | reverse complement strand
CATCCCTAACGTCGTCCTGATCACCCCGGACCGCTATGGCGATGCCCGTGGTTTCTTCTCGGAAACCTACAGCGCGCGCCGCTATGGCGAGGCCGGCATCGACCAGACCTTCGTACAGGACAATCACAGCCTGTCGGCTCGTGTCGGCGTGGTGCGCGGCCTGCACTGCCAGATCGCCCCCAGCGTGCAGGGCAAGTTGGTGCGCGTGGTGAAGGGCGCCGTCTGGGACGTCGCGGTGGACATCCGCCATGGCTCGCCCACCTACGGCCGCCACGTCGCCGCCGAGCTCAGCGCCGCCAACTGGCGCCAGCTGTGGGTGCCCGGCGGATTCCTGCACGGGTTCTGCACGCTCGAACCCGACACCGAAGTCATCTACAAGGTCACCGCCGACTACGACCCGGCCGCCGAGCGCGGCGTGGCCTGGAACGATTCTTTTCTTGCGCTGCCCTGGCCGGTATCTGCCGGCGACGCGGTGCTGTCCGACAAGGACGCCGGGCTACCCGCGCTGGCGGACTGCGACGTCTGGTTTCGGGTCTGACCGGATGGAAGGCGAACGGAGGCAGCCATGAGCAACCCGCAAGGGCCGGTGCTGGTCATCGGCGACCGCGCCGGCCAGTTGGCCAGTGCGCTGATCGCGGCAACCGCCGGGCCGCCGGTGCTGCTGCTCGGACGTCCGGAGCTCGACTTCGACCGGCCCGGGACCATCCTGCCGGCGTTGCGCGCCGCCGCTCCCGCGCTGGTGGTGAACGCCGCCGCCTACACCGCGGTCGACCGCGCCGAGACCGAGCCCGAGGCGGCGTTGCGTGCCAACCGTGATGGTCCGGCGGCGCTGGCCGCCTATTGTGGCGAGGCCGGCATCCCGCTGATCCACGTCTCCACCGATTATGTGTTCGATGGGCTCAAGGGCGCTCCCTACGTCGAGACCGACCCGACCAATCCCACCGGCGTCTATGGCGCCTCCAAGCTGGCCGGGGAGCAGGCCGTGCTGGCCGCCTGCAAGCGGGCCATCATCCTGCGTACCTCCTGGGTCTATGCCGCCACCGGCCACAATTTTGTCCTCACCATGCTGAAAGCGGGCGCCCGTACCGACCATCTCCGCGTGGTCGCCGACCAGATTGGCTGCCCCACCGCGGCGCCCGACCTTGCCGATGTCATCCTGCGGATCGCCGCCCGCATCCGCGAGCGCGGTTGGGACGACCGCTACGCCGGCCTGTTTCATGCCGCCGGCGCGGGCTGGACAAGTTGGCACGGTCTGGCCACGGCGGTGTTCGAGGAGGCGGCACGGCACGGCAGGGCAGTGCCGGTGGTCGAGCCGATCGCCACCGCGGACTGGCCGACCCCGGTGCGCCGGCCGCCGGACTCCCGGCTGGACTGTACGCGCCTGGCCGAGACCTTCGGCCTGATACTGTTGCCATGGCGGAACAGTCTTTCAAAAGTGATTGATATGGCACTTTCCCAGCGTGGAAATGCCCCCACGCCGCCGCCGGGGCTGTAATCTACGAGCCATCATGGCTCCACGCCTTCCTGAGTCCCGTGTCGTAATCTTGCTGGCGACCTACAATGGCGCCCCGTGGCTGCGCGAGCAGCTTGATAGCCTGCTGTGCCAGACGCACGACAACTGGGTGTTGTACTGGCGCGACGACGGCTCGGGTGACGGCACTATCGCCGTCCTGCAGGAGTTCGGCCAGCGCGCCGGCCAGGGCCGCTGTGTCCAGCTGGAGGAACCGCGGGGCCACATCGGTTCCGCCAGCAACTTTATTACCCTGCTGCGCTCGGTCTGTGACATGCTGGCCGAGCGCGACATGGTCGCTTTCGCCGACCAGGACGACGTCTGGCTGCCGCAGAAACTGGAGCGCGGCATCATCGCGCTGGGTCACGCCCCGCGGGACGAGCCGGTGCTGTACTGCGCCCGCCAGATCCTGGTGGACGACACGCTGCAGCACCTGGGCATTTCCAAGCCGCTATCGCGGCCGGCTGGCTTCCCCGCCGCGCTGACCCAGAACGTCGCAACCGGTTGCACGGTCATGCTGAACTGCCTGGGCGCGCGGCTGGTAGCCGCCAGCCGTCCCTCCACCGGCACGCTGCACGATTGGTGGGCCTATCTGCTGGTCACCGCCGCCGGCGGCAAGCTGATCCTGGACGACGAACCGGTGGTGCTGTATCGCCAGCACGCGCTGAATCTGGTCGGTGCGCCGGCCTCGATGGTCAGCCGCGCCATCGCGGCGCTGAAGCGCGGGCCGGCGCTGTTCATGACGGTGCTGCGTGAACACATCGCCGCCCTGCTCGCCCAACCCGAACTGATCAGCGAGCGCGCCCGGGTGGAACTGGCCACGCTGGACCGCGCGTTGCGCGGCGGCTTCTGGTACCGCCTTGCCGCGTTGCGCACGCCGGGGCTGTACCGGCAGACCTGGTCCGAAACGCTGCTGTTCCGCTGCTGGTTCCTCATCGGTTGAGCGGGTCCCAGCCGCAGCCGGCCAGGGCCGCACGCATATGTGTCGGCACCGGCGCCACCGCCGCCACCGGCGGGTCGAGCGGCAGTACGATCGCGCGCGCCAGCAGATGCAGCCGTCCCGCCTCCCCGCTTCCTGGATGGGCGCCATAGACCGGATCGCCCTGCACCGGGCAGCCCAGCACCGCGCAGTGCGCCCGCACCTGGTGGGTCCGCCCGGTGCGCGGCCGCACCTCCAGCCAGGACATGTCCGCGCCGCGCCCAAGCAGGCGCCATTCCGACACGGCTTCCTGCCCGCCGGGCCCGGCCACCATGCGCCAGCCCCGCGGGTCGCTGTAACGGCGCAACGGCATCGCCACCACGCCGGTCTCGCCGGGAGGGGCGCCGCGCACCACCGCCCAATAGATCTTCTCCACCCGTCCCGCGGCGAAGGCCGCCTGCGCTGCGTGCAGTGCCGCGCGGCGCAGCGCCACCACCAGGCAGCCCGAGGTGTCGGCGTCCAGCCGGTGGGCCAGCCACGGCCCGTCGCGCCGGCGTGACAGGGCGGGGAAGAAATCCTCCACGCTCGCCCCCCCGCGCGGCCCGGCATGCACGGCCAGCCCGGCGGGCTTGTCCAGCACGACGAACCGCGAATCGCGGAACAGAATCGGGATGTCCATGCGGAGATGCTAAGCCATCGCCATGAAACCCGACACGATCTGTGGCGTGAATGCCGTGGCGGCGCTGTTTGCCCGTCGTCCCGACGACGTGCTCCGCCTGTTCTACCTCGCCGAGCGGTGTGACCTGGCGGGGCCCTGGTGCGCCGGCTTGGCCGCCGCCCACCGGCCCTATCGGCTGGTGCCGCCGGATGAGATGGCCAAAGTGGCGGGCACGCCGCACCATGGCGGGGTCGCGGCGGTGGCGAAGCCCCGCGTCATCGACTTCCTCGATTACCAGGCGCCCCCGCGGCTGCCTTTCCTGCTGGTGCTGGATGGGCTCGGCAACCCGCACAACCTCGGCGCGATCGCGCGCAGCGCCGCCTTTTTCGGTGTGCGCGGCCTGCTCTTCCACGAAGTGCCGGGCGCCGCCCTGCCGTCCGACGCGGCCTACCGCACCGCCGAGGGCGGCCTGGAATACCTCTCGCTCTGGCGCACGCGCGACCTGCCGCATGCCCTGGCCGTGCTGACCCCGCACTACCGCACCGTGGCGGCCTCGCTGGCGGCCGAGGCGTTGCCGCCCGCCGCGTTGCCGCGCGACCGCCCGGTGGCGCTGGTGCTCGGTGCCGAGGAAAGCGGCGTCTCCGCCGCCGTCGTAGCCGCCTGCCGCCGCACCGTCCGTATCCCGCCGGTCGGCCGGGTGCATAGCCTGAACATCGCCCAGGCCGCCGCGGTGCTGTTGCACGCGTTGACGTGATGGCCATGACCCTGCTGCGTGCCGCCCTGACTTTCGCCGCCGCGACCCTGGCCCGCCGCCCGCCGGCGGAGGCATTGAACGCCACCATCGCCGTCGATGGCCTGTCGGTGCAGCGTGGCGTTGCGTATGGCCCGGCTCCCCGCCAGGCCATGGATGTCTGGCGGCCCCAGGGCACGGCGGCGGAGCTGCCGGTGGTGGTCTTCTTCTATGGCGGCGCCTGGCAGAGCGGACGGCGCCAGGACTATCGCTTCGTCGCCGCCACGCTGGCGCGGCGCGGCATGGTGGTGGTGGTGCCGGACTACCGGCTGTTCCCGCAGGTGCGTTTTCCTACTTTCATCGAGGACGCGGCGCTGGCGGTGGCGGCGGTGCGGCGCGAGGCGCTGGCCTGGGGCGGCGATGCGGACCGCGTCTTCCTGGCGGGTCACTCGGCCGGGGCCCATATCGCCGCCATGCTGGTGCTCGCCCCGCATTTCCTGGCCGCGGTGGGCGAGGACCGCGCCCATCTTGCCGGCATGGTGGGACTCGCCGGTCCCTACGACTTCCTGCCGATCCTGGACGAGGACATCCGCGCCGTGTTCGCGCCCGCCGCCGACCCGCGTGAAACCCAGCCGGCGGCGCATGTGGACGGGCGCAACCCGCCGATGCTGCTGCTGCACGGTGGCGCCGACCGCATTTGCTACCCACGCAATTCGCTGGCGCTGGCCGCGCGGGTGCGGGCGGCCGGCGGGGCGGCGGAGGCGCGCATTGCCTCCGGGGTCGGGCATATCGGCATCGTGCTGGGCTTCGCGCCGCTGTTCCGTTTCCGTTCGTCGGCCGTCGAGGACGTCGCGGGATTCGTGCTGGGCGATGGTAGCAACCTGCGGTGCGGGGCTATAAAGCGCCCACGCAATCGTTCGAGTGTTGTCCTTTGACCGGCCCCACCCTCGTCACCGGCGCCACCGGCTTCGTCGGCTCCGCCGTCGCCCGCGCCTTCGCCGCGCGTGGCCACGCGCTGCGCCTGCTGGTGCGGCGCGGCAGCGACCACGGCAACATCGAGGGGCTGGATGCCGAGTTGGCGGAAGGCGACCTCACCGACCCCGAATCGCTCGCCCGTGCCGTCGTCGGCTGCCGGTTCGTGGCGCACGTCGCCGCCGACTACCGGATCTGGGTGCCGAAGCCGGCCGCCATGCGGGCCGCCAACGTGGCGGGCACGCAGGCGCTGATGCGTGCCGCGCTGGCCGCCGGGGTGGAGCGGGTGGTCTATTGCAGCAGCGTCGCCACCCTTGGGCTGACCGGCACCACCACTCCGGCGGACGAGCATACCAAAGTGACCCGTGCCGCGATGGTCGGTACGTACAAGACATCAAAATTCGACGCCGAACGAATGGTGCTCGACCTTGTCGCCAGCGAGGGACTGCCGGCGGTCATCGTCAACCCCGCTGCCCCGGTCGGTCCGCGCGACATCAAGCCGACCCCAACCGGCCGCATGATCGCCGACGCCGCCGCCGGGCGCATGCCGGCCTATGTCGATACCGGGCTAAATATCGTGCACGTCGACGATGTGGCCGAGGGCCACGCGCTGGCGCTGGAGCGCGGCACGATCGGCGAGCGCTATATCCTCGGCGGCGAGAACCTGACCATGGCGCAACTGCTCGCCCTGGTGGACGACGTCACCGGGCGCCGGCAACGCCGGATGCGGCTGCCCGTGGGCGTGCTGTGGCCGGTCGCCCTGGTGGCCGAAGCGGTCTCCCGCCTCACCGGCAGCGAGCCGCGCGTCGCCCGCGATCATCTGCGGATGGCGCGCAAGATCATGTTCTTTTCCTCCGCCAAGGCCGAAGCCGAACTCGGCTATCGCGCCCGCCCGGCGCGCCGGGCGATTGCCGATGCCGTCGCGTGGTTCCGCGAGAACGGCCGGTTACCGCCGCGATGACCGCCCTGGCGGCGCTTTCCCTGTTGGTCTGGCTGTATCTGGCCGCCTTGCACGGCGGTTTCTGGCGCGACGGGGAACGGCTGGCGCCCGCTCGCCCCGCCAGTGCCCCGGCGGTCGCGGCCGTGGTGCCGGCGCGCGACGAAGCCGACGGGATCGCGGCCAGCATCGGCAGCCTGCTCGGGCAGGACTATCCCGGCGCCTTCCGTGTCGTTCTGGTCGATGACGGCAGCACCGACGCCACCGCCGCCATCGCCCGCGCCCTGCCCGGCGCCGAGCGCCTCACCGTGCTGGATGGCGCTCCCCGCCCGCCGGGCTGGGCCGGCAAGCTCTGGGCGCTGCACCAGGGGCTCGCCGCCACTGACGCGGAATTTCTTTTCCTCACCGACGCCGACATCACGCACGATGCGGCGCATCTGGCGACGCTGGTGGCGCAGGCCGAGAGCCGCGACGCCGACATGGTCAGCGAAATGGTGGCGCTGAACTGCGAAAGCCTGGCCGAGCGGGCGCTGGTGCCGGCCTTCGTCTATCTGTTTGCCATGCTCTACCCGTTTTCCTGGGTCAACGACGCCCACCGCACCACCGCCGCGGCGGCCGGCGGAACGGTGCTGATCCGCCGCCGCGCGCTCGAGCGCATCGGGGGCATCGCCGCCATCCGCGATTCGCTGATCGACGACGTGGCGCTGGCGACGGCGGTGAAGCGGGGCGGCCGGATCTGGCTCGGCCATTCGCGTCTCGCGCGCTCGATCCGGCGCTATCCTGGGTTTGCCGATATCTGGCGCATGGTGGCGCGCTCGGCCTATGTGCAGTTGCATTATTCGCCGCTGCTTCTGGTGCTGACCACGCTGGGGCTCGCCCTGGTGTTCCTGGTCCCGCCGCTGGCGGCGCTGATCGGCCAGGGCGCGGCGCGTCTGTTCGGCCTTGCGGCCTGGGCCGTGATGGCGGCGACATTCGCCCCGA
>PLTJ01000409.1 GCA_003164455.1 Acetobacteraceae bacterium | reverse complement strand
GCCAAGCCGGTGCTGTACGTCTGCAACGTCGAGGAGGCCGCGGCCGCCACCGGCAACGCGCATTCGGCCCGCGTGGCGGCGCAGGCCGCCGCCGAGGGCGCCCGTATGGTGATCGTCTCGGCTGCCATCGAGGCAGAGGTGGCGCAGCTTCCCGAGGCCGATCGCGGCGAGTTCCTGGAGGGGCTCGGGCTGCACGATTCCGGACTCGATCGGGTGATCCGGGCCGGCTACGACCTGTTGGGGCTGGTCACCTACTTCACCGCGGGGCCGAAGGAGTCGCGGGCCTGGACCATTGTGCGCGGCACCCGCGCCCCGCAGGCCGCCGCGGTCATCCACAACGACTTCGAGCGCGGCTTCATCGCCTGCGAGACCATCGGCTACGACGATTACGTCGCCGGCAACGGCGAGGCGGGCGCCAAGGAAGTCGGCAGGATGCGCGTGGAAGGCAAGGAATACGTGGTACGGGACGGCGACGTCCTGCTATTTCGCTTCAACGTCTGACAGCACGGGAGACGATCCGGTGCACATTGCAATGATCGGCGGCGGCTATGTGGGGCTCGTTTCGGGTGCCTGCCTGGCCGAGTTCGGCAACGACGTGGCAGTGGTCGAGACCGATCGGCCCAAACTGGCGGCGTTGCGCGAGGGGCGCATGCCGATCTTCGAACCGGGGCTGGATCGGCTGGTGACGGAGAACGTGGCCGCCGGCCGGCTGTCGTTCGGCGACAACATCGCCGCCGCGGTGGCCGGGGCGGAAGCGGTGTTCATCGCCGTGGGCACGCCCTCGCGGCGCGGCGACGGCCATGCCGACCTGAGCTATGTCTATACCGCCGCCGAGCAGGTGGCGCGCGCGCTGGTCGGCTATACGGTGATCATCACCAAGTCCACCGTGCCGGTCGGCACCGGCCGGCGGATCGCCGAGATCGTGCGTGAGACGCGGCCGGACCTGGAGTTCGACGTCGCCTCCAATCCCGAGTTCCTGCGCGAGGGCAGCGCCATCGGCGACTTCATGCGGCCGGACCGGGTGGTGATCGGCACCGAGAGCGAGCGGGCGCGCGAGGTGATGCGGCGGCTGTACCGGCCGCTGTACCTGATCGAGGCGCCGATCCTGTTCAGCGGCATCGAGACCGCCGAGCTGACCAAATACGCGGCCAACGCCTTCCTGGCGATGAAGGTCACCTACATCAACGAAATTGCCGACTTGTGCGAGCGGGTCGGGGCGAACGTGCACGACGTGGCGCGCGGCATCGGGCTGGACGGGCGGATCGGGCGCAAGTTCCTGCATCCNNGGGCCGGGCTTCGGCGGCTCGTGCTTCCCCAAGGACACGCTGGCGCTGATGCGCATCGCCCAGGATGCGGGCGCGCCCAGTCGGTTGATCGAGGCCGTGGTGGCGGTGAACGACGCCCGCAAGGCCGGCATGGCGATGCGGGTCATCACGGCCTGCGGCGGCTCGGTGCGCGGGCGCACGGTGGCCGTGCTGGGACTGACCTTCAAGCCCGAGACCGACGATATGCGTGATTCGCCGTCGCTGCCGATCGTGTCGCGCCTGGTCGGGGACGGCGCCGTGGTGCAGGCGTTCGACCCCGAGGGCATGGAGCAGGCTCGGCCAATGCTGCCCGAGGGCGTGCGCTATTGCCACGACGCGATGGCTGCGGTGACCGGTGCCGACGTGCTGGTTGTGGTGACCGAGTGGAACGAATTCCGGGCCCTTTCGCCGGCCAGCCTGAAGGCGGCGATGCACGGCGATGTGGTGGTGGATCTGCGCAACGTTTACGACCCGGAGGCGATGCGGCAGGCCGGATTTGCCTATCACTCCATCGGGCGCGGCGCTGACGCAGGGGGCAACAGTGCCGGACGTCCTGGCACCTGACCAGCCGACCGCGCCGGCCGCCGCTCCGCGCTGGTCCGTCGCTGTCCTTACCGCGCTGGCCGCGCTGCTGCCGCTGGTCGTGCTGGCGATGCTCGGCCGGTTCGGTGCCTGGCCTTCCCCCGACACGCCATCCTACCTGTCCGCCGACGGACTGGCGCAGATGCGCCTGCCGCTTTACGGCTGGTTGCTGCGTCACCTGCCCACCGGGTCGGTGCCGGTGCTGCAAGCCGGCAGCTATATCCTGGCCGCCTGTGCGCTGGTGCGGGCGATCGAGCGGGCCGGCGGATCGCGGGCAGCGGCGCTCGCGGTGGGACTGGCACTCGCCTGGTCGAACTTGGTGCTGCTGTGGAGCAACGCGCTGCTGCCCGAGGTGCCCGGTCACGCGGCCCTGCTGCTGGCGCTGGCCGCCACGCTCGATGTGACGACCGGCCGGGCGAAGGCACGCAGCGTCGCGGTGGCGGCCGTTGCCGTGACCCTCGCCTGGGCGCTGCGGCCAAGCCTGCTGCCCTTCGTGCTGCTGCTGCCAATGCTGCCGCCGCTGCTGGCGGCACGGCGCCGCGTCATCGCCGTCTGGCTGGCCGCCGCCTGCCTCGTCCCGGTCCTGCTGCTGTGCTCGGTGCGGCTGGTGCGGCACGGCGACTTCAATGTTGTTTCCTTCGGTGGCTACCAGATGTCGGGCATGGCGGCGCTGATGCTGACACCGGAACTGGCCGACCGGCTGCCGCCCGACAGCGCCCCTCTCGCCCGCGATGTGGTGGCCGGACGCACGGCGCTGGAGTTGGCGGGCAAGGCGGTCGCCCTGCCCGCCAACTCCAGCGGGCAACGTTCGTTCGTCTCCACGGCGCTGTTCTATTTCGACATCCTCGCGCGCACGCACGACGCCGTGCTGTCTGGCGCGGTCGCACCGTTGCAGGCGCCGGGCGAGGACTGGCCCGCCTTCAACCGGCGCCTGCAACGCTTCGCGGTGGCAACCGTGCGGGCGGCGCCGGTGTCCTATGCGGCCTGGGTGGCGGGCGGCGCGTCGCGGCTGGTCGGCCACGCGCTGGTGCTGAACCCGGCCTTGCTGCTGGCGACCCTGGCGCTGCTGCTGCTGGCCAGCAGGCCAGCCCACGGCGAAGCCCGGGGCGACCTGCGGCTGTTGCTGGTGCTGGTGGGTGTCTACGGGGTCGGCAGCGGCGCCCTATCGGTGCTCATCACTTTCCCGGCCTCGCGCTACATCGACAGCGCGGCGATGCTGCTGGCGGCGTTGCCGTTCTACGGCGCCTTGCGCCGCCTTGGCTGAGCCGGCGGCGCAGGGCGCATCCCGATCCTGTGCGTGATGGCCATCAGGGCTCTTCCAGTTCGGTACTGAGCGCGCGCAGGGCGGCGGTGTGGGCGTGGGCGATGCGGTTGTGCCGCAGGTCATCGGCCGAGAGTTGTTCCACCATCTCCCCGCCCAGCATCACCCCGATCATCGGGCAGAGATGCGCCACCACGGCGAGGTTGTGGCTCACCATCAGGTAGGTGAGGCCGCGGCGCTGTTGCAGATCGGCGAGCAGGTTCAGGACCTCGGCCTGGACCGAGACATCCAGCGCGCTGGTCGGTTCGTCCAGCAGCAGCACCTCGGGCTCGGCCATCAGAGCGCGCGCGATCGCCACTCGCTGGCGCTGTCCGCCGGACAATTGGTGCGGATAGCGGAAGCGCACCGAAGGCGGCAATGCGACCTCGGCCAGCGCGCGCAGGATACGCGCCTCGACATCACCGATGCCGTGCACCAGCAGCGGCTCGCTGAGCGCGCGGTCCACGGTCTGGCGGGGATGCAGCGAGCCGTAGGGGTCCTGAAACACCATCTGCACGCGCCGGAAGAATTGTTTCTCCCGTTGCCGCCCCAGTTTCGCGCCGTCCAGGCGCATCGTGCCGGTCCAGTCCGGGTTGAGTCCCGAAAACGCGCGCAACACGGTGGATTTGCCGGAGCCGCTCTCGCCAACGATGCCGAAACCCGACCCGCGCGGCACCGCGAAGGACACGTTGTTCACCGCGTGTACGTCGTCGAAACGCACATGCAGGCCTTCCACCTCGATCATGCCAGCCATGCCGGGTCACGCACCATGACGGGCAGGCGTGACTTGGGATGCGTCAGCGTCGGCAAGCAATCGATCAGGCCACGGGTGTACGGATGCCGGGCGTGCGAAAGATCGGCAGCCCCCAATTCCTCGACGATGCGGCCCGCATACATCACCACCACGCGGTCGCAGAAATGGGCAACAAGCGGCAGGTCGTGGCTGATGAGAATGAGCCCCATGCCGCGGCGCGACACCAGAGCCTCCAGCAGACGCAGGATCTCGGCCTGCACGGTGGCGTCCAAGGCGCTGGTCGGCTCGTCGGCGATCAGCAGCTCGGGGTCGGGCGCCAGCATCATGGCGATCATGACGCGCTGGCCCATGCCGCCGGACAGTTCATGCGGGTAGCTGCGGGCGACGCGCTCGGGGTCGCGGATCTGCACCTGGGCCAGCAAGTCCAGCGCGGCCGCGCGCGCCTGCCGGCGCGTGCCCTTGCGGTGCGCCCGCCAGGCCTCCGAAATCTGCTCGCCGGCGGTCATGACCGGATTCAGCGCGTATTTCGGGTCCTGCAAGATCAACCCGGCGCGGCGGCCGCGGATGGCGCGCAATTCGGCCTCTCGGGCGCGCAACACGTCGATGCCGGCGAATTCCATCCGGTCGGCGGTGACCAGGGCGTTCGACGGCAGCAGGCGAAGAATGGAACGGGCGGTGAGCGACTTGCCCGATCCGCTCTCGCCGACGATGCCGAGTTTTTCCACCCCGAGCGTGAGTGACACCTCGCGCACCGCCAGCGACAGGCCCTGTTGGGTCGGGAAGGCAATGGACAGATTGGCGATATCGACCAGCACCGGGCTCACCGCTGCTTCGGGTCGAGCACGTCGCGCAAGCCGTCGCCCAGCAGGTTGAAGGAGAGCGAGGCGACGAAGATGGCGATGCCGGGGATCGTCGGCACCCACCATTGGTCGAGGATGAAGCGCCGGGCGGTGGCGATCATGGCACCCCATTCCGGCGAAGGCGGCTGCGCACCCATGCCGAGGAAACCCAGGCTGGCGGCGGTGAGGATGATGCTGCTCATGTCCAGCGTGACGCGCACCACCAGGCTGGGCAGGCAAAGCGGGGCGACGTGACAGAACACGATGCGCGTCGCCGAAGCGCCCGTAAGCCGTGTCGCCGCAATGAAATCGGTGCCCCGGATGGTCAGGGTCTCGGCCCGCGCCAGCCGGGCATAGGGGGGCCAGGCCGTCAGCGCGATGGCGAAGATGGCGCTGGTGACACCCGGCTTGATGGCGGCGACGAAGGCCAGCGCCAGGATCAGGCGGGGAAAGGCGAGAAAAACGTCGGTCACGCGCATCAGCACGCGGTCCAGCGCGCCGCCCGCGTAGCCGGCGACACAGCCGATGGCCAGGCCGAGCGGGGCGACCATCAGCACGACGGCGACCACCATGCCGAGGGTGACGCGCCCGCCATAGAGCAGGCGGGAAAAGACGTCGCGGCCAAGTTCGTCGGTGCCCAGCCAGTGGGCCATCGAGGGCGGCTGCAACCGGTTCGCCAGCTCCTGCACCCCGGGGTCGTGGGTGGCGAGCCAGGGCGCGGCGAGCGTCAGGGCGATCAGCACCACCGCCACCACCAGCCCGCCGGTGGCAAGCGTGTTGGCCCGAAAATCGCGCCACAACCGATAGCGCCGGCCCCAGGCCGCCTGGGCGCGCGAAGCGGGCGTGTCGGTCAACAGCCAGTCGCGCCAGGACAGGGTGGCGGGACCGGGCAACGCCGCGCTCATCGGATGCCCCTCATCGAACCCGGGGGTCCAGCAACCGGTAGAGAACATCGGCGAGCAGGTTGAAGCCGAGATAGGTGACCCCGACCACCAGCGTCGCCCCCAGCACCGCGTTCATGTCGGCGTTCAGCAACGACACCGTGAGGTATTGGCCGAGACCGGGCCAAGAGAACACCGTCTCGGTCACCACCGCGCCTTCCAGCAACCCGGCATAGGTCAGCGCCAGCACGGTGACCAGCCGGACGGCAATGTTGCCAAAAGCGTGCCGCCAGATCACCCGTGCCGCGGGCAAACCCTTGGCGCGGGCGGTGATGATGAACTCGCCCGACAGCGCGTCGAGCATGAAGGCGCGGGTCATGCGGGCAATGTAGGCCATGCTGAAATAGGCCAGCACACCGGCGGGCTGCGCCAGATGCGCCAGCGCGTCGCGGAAGGCACCCCAGTCGCCGGCGATCAACGCGTCCACGGTCAGCAGGTTGGTCACCGCCGGCACCATGTCCTCGAACACCACGTCCTGCCGCCCCGGCCCGGGGGCGATGCCGAGGGTGGCGTAGAACACCAGCAGCGTCAGCAGCGCGAGGACAAAAATCGGGATCGAATGACCGGCCAGGCAGATCACCCGGATCGTATGATCGATCCGGGTGCCTTGCTTCACCGCCGCCAGCACACCGAGCGGCACGCCGATGAGCACGGCGATCAGAATGGCAGCGGTGGCCAGTTCCATGGTGGCTGGGAAAAATCGGGAAATATCCGCGACTACCGTGTGCGAGGTCATCACGGACCGGCCGAGATCGCCGTGCGCCAGCTTACCGAGATAGATAAGAAACTGGACCGGCAGCGACCGGTCCAGCCCCAGTTCCAACCGGGTCTGCTCCACCACGTCCTGCGTGGCCCGGTCGCCGACGATGGCCAGCACCGGGTCGACCGGCATGACCCGGCCAATGAAGAAGGTCACCAGCACCAGGCCGAACAGGGTGATGGGCACGCTGGCGAGGGTACCCGCCAGCGCGCGGAGGCGCCCTCTCACGCCGACTTGCTGGCGGTGGTGTAGACTGTGCGGCCCGACATCGGAGCGAGATCAAAACCGGCCACTGCCTTGCGGACGGCGGCGATTTCCTTTTGCTGCAGCATGATGGCGAACGGGCTGCGCTGCTGGCTGTCGCGCTGCATCTTTTCGTACTCGGTCACGCGCCTGGCGGCGTCGGTCTCGTGCGCGGCCGCGATCGCGCGGTCGCTGAGATCGGTGTCCTGCCAGGAATTGCGCCAGGCCAGGGTGCGGTTTTTCGCGTTGTCGGTGTTGTCCGGGTTGACGTTGAAGGTCTCGGCGTTGGTGTGCGGGTCGAAATAGTCCGGCCCCCAGGCGAGCACGGCGAGCTGGTGCTGGCGGGCGCGGGTACGGGTGAACACCTGCCGGCTCTCGCCGGCGATCAGCGTCACCTTGATGCCGATGTCGGCCAGGTTGGCCTGGACGGCCTGGGCGATGTCGGCGGTCGGTTGGGTCGAGGCATGGTCCATCGTCAGCTCGAAGCCGCCGGCCAGGCCGGCCTTGGCCAGCATCTCCTTGGCGCGGGCGACGTCGTGGCGGAACGGCCGGTCCTTGATCGCCGCCGGGAAGCCCTCGGGCAGGAAGCTCTGGTGTACCTGGTAGGTGAACGGGGTGATGTTCTTCTGGATGCCGTCGTAGTCGATGGCCCACTTGATGGCTTGGCGCACCTCGGGTTTGGCGAGTTCGGGGTGGTTCTGGTTCATGCCGAGGTACAGCAGCGAGCCGAGCAGCGTGCTGGACAGACGCAGCTTGGGGTCGTTCTGGGCGGTGTGCATCTGCTCCGCCTGGAGATTGCGGGCGATGTCGATGTCGGCCTTCTGCAGCTCCAGCAACTGCGCCGAGGCGTCGGCGATGTGCTTGACGATGACACGCCGCAACTTCGACCGCTCCAGCGCGTGCGGATTGGCCTCGTACAGCACCGTCTCGCTCGCCTTCCAGTTGCGCAGCACAAAGGGACCGCTGCCGGCGCTGTGCGTCTTCAGCCACAGGTTGCCGAGGTCATCGCCCTGCGCATTGGCCAGCACCTCGGCACGCTCGACCACGCTCGCCACATTGGCGGTGAGGCAATACAGCACGAGCGTCGGCGCTACCTGATCGCCCACGGTCAGCACCAGCGTGCGCGGGTCCTTCGCCAGGATGCGGGCGTCGACATTTTCTTTCGTGAAGCCGAACTGGTTGATGATGAAGGCGGGAGTCTTGTTCAGCTTCACGGCCCGCTGCAACGAGAACGCCGCGTCATCGGCGGTTACCGGCTTGCCGGAGGCGAATTTCACGTCGCCGCGCAGGTGGAAGGTGAAGGTCACGCCGTCGGAGCCGATCTCCCACTTGTCCGCGAGCGCGCCCTTCAGGCGGTTCGGGTTGGCGGGATCGGGGGTCAGCAGCTGGTTGTAGCAGTTGCTGATCGTCTCGCCGCCGATCACCTCGAAGGTTTCCCCGGGGTCGAGGCTGATGATCCCATCGAGCTGCTGGCCGACGACCAGCATGTCCTTCGGCGTATCGGCGCAGGCGGGAACGAGCGGTGCGGCAGCGGCAGCGGCCGATGCGGCGAGCAGATGGCGGCGGGTAAGCATGGGGCAATTCCCTGTCATACTGCCGCCACCATAATCAGCCGGGCTGCCGGGCGAAAGGACGCGACTCGGACAGCGGCGGCCTACGCCGTTGTTTCGATGTCCTCCAGGCTGAACTGCTGGGCTTCCTCGTCGAAGCTGAAAAGCTCGGCGTAGCGTCCCCAGCCGATGGTGGCGCGCAGGGTTTCCTCGGCGTAGTCAGGTGACATGTGGTCTTCCAACTCGTCGCGGAAGCGCACCGCCGAGGCGCGGTGGTTCCAGCGCTCATCCACCGTGCGGCGGATGGCGGCGGCCAGCTGGACATGCGCCAGCAGGGCGGCGGCAAATAGCTTCTTGCGGTGCTCGGTGTCGGCCTGGACGAACTGCCGGCCGGTCTCGGTCAGCCGGATGTCACCCTCCTCCAACTCGGCGAAGCGGAGCAGTTGCAGGGTCTCGCCGATCGGCAGCAGCTCGTCGGCTTCCAGTTGCAGCGAGCCGGCGAGCGCCGGCAGGTCGGCCCGGCCCTCGTAGGGCGGTCGGGCCAGGGCCTCCATCAGGCCGGCCAGCAGGTTGGTCGAGACGTGGTGCAGCGGGGCGGCGAAGGGGGCGTCGGCCGGGGCCACCGGGGTCGTCGGCGCCAGGCTCGGGGTGCGCCGCGTCATCAGCGCATAGATGTCGTCCACCAACTGGCGGAAGGCGGAGTCCAGCCGGTTG
The DNA here is from genome assembly GCA_003164455.1 of Acetobacteraceae bacterium. Taxonomy (GTDB): domain Bacteria; phylum Pseudomonadota; class Alphaproteobacteria; order Acetobacterales; family Acetobacteraceae; genus Rhodovastum. The sequence continues at coordinate 426 of PLTJ01000409.1, read as the reverse complement.
CGCGGGTGCGGGAACGGCANNCGGTCGCACATCAGCACCGCCTCCTCGATGTTGTGGGTGACCATCAGGATGGACTTCACGGGCAGGCGGCCCTCCGTCCACAGGTCGATCAGGTCGGTGCGCAGCGTTTCCGCGGTCAGCACATCGAGCGCGCTGAACGGTTCGTCCATCAGCAGCAGGTCGGGGTGCACCACCAGGGCACGGGCGAAACCGACGCGCTGGCGCATGCCGCCGGACAATTCCTTGGGGTAGGCGCTTTCGTAGCCGCCCAACCCGATCAGGTCGATCGCCTCCCCACCCAGCTTCTCGCGCTGGGCGCGCGGCACGCCCTGCGCCTCCAGTCCCAGTTCGACGTTCTCCTCCACGGTCAGCCAGGGGAACAGGGCGAAACTCTGGAACACCATGGCGATGCCCGGCGCCGGTCCG
>PLTJ01000256.1 GCA_003164455.1 Acetobacteraceae bacterium | reverse complement strand
CGACGACCAGCACGGCACCGCCATCGTTGCCGCCGCCGGCCTGATCAACGCGTGCCACCTGACCGGGCGCGCCCTGCGCGACACCAAACTGGTGGTGAACGGCGCCGGCGCGGCGGCGATCGCCTGCGTCGAGTTGTTCAAGGCGATGGGGTTGCGCGGGGAGAACGTCATCCTGTGCGACACCAAGGGCGTGGTCTGGCAGGGCCGCACCGAAGGCATGAACCAGTGGAAGAGCGCCCATGCGGCGCGCACCAAGGCGCGCACGCTGGGCGAGGCGATCGAAGGCGCGGACGTGTTCTTTGGCCTGTCGGCGAAGGGAACGCTGACCCAGGACATGGTCCGCAAGATGGCGCCGAAACCGATCATCTTCGCGATGGCGAACCCGGACCCCGAAATCACGCCGGAGGAGGCGCGTGCCGCCAGCCCCGACGCGATCATCGCCACCGGGCGCAGCGACTACCCCAACCAGGTCAACAACGTGCTCGGCTTCCCCTACATCTTCCGCGGCGCGTTGGACGTGCGGGCGAGCACCATCAACGAGGCGATGAAGATCGCCGCCGCCNNGGCGGCGATGGATTCCGGCGTCGCCCGCCGGCCGATCGCCGACCTGGCCAAATACGCGCGCGGCCTGTCGGGCCGGCTCGATCCGACCGCCAGCGCGCTCGACGCCATCATGGAGAGGGTGCGCGCCGAGCCGAAGCGGGTGGTCTTCGCCGAGGGCGAGGAGGAAAAGATCGTCCGCGCCGCGGTGGCGTTCCGCAACGCCGGCTACGGCACCCCGGTGCTGATCGGCCGCGAGGAGCGGGTGCGTGCCACCATGGCGTCCCTCGGGCTTGGCGAGGTAGCCGGCATCGAAGTGCACAACGCGCGGCTGTCGACGGACAACGTCGAGTACACCGCGTTCCTCTATAATCGTTTGCAACGGCGCGGCTTCATCGAGCGCGACTGCCAGCGCCTGGTCAACCAGGACCGCAACGTCTTCGCCGCCTGCATGGTGGCGACCGGCCATGCCGACGCCATGGTCACCGGGCTGACGCGCGCCCCGTCAATGTGCCTTGACGACATCGCGCACGTGATCGACCCCAAGCCGGGCGCCAGCGCCTTCGGCCTGACGCTGATGCTGGGCATGCGCGGCGCCACCATCTTCATCGCCGACACGCTGATGCATGTCCGCCCCACCGCCGAACAGTTCGCCGACATCGCCTGCGGCGCGGCGTTGGCGGCCCGCCGCCTCGGCCATGAGCCGCGGGTGGCGCTGCTGTCGTACTCGACCTTCGGCAGCCAGACCTCGGCGGCGGGGACGGCGCTGCAGGAGGCCGTGGAGGTGCTGAACAAGCGCGGCGTCGATTTCGAGTACGACGGCGAGATGAGCCCGGACGTGGCGCTCGACGAGTCCTACCGGGCGCTCTATCCGTTCTGCCGGCTGACCGGCCCGGCCAATGTGCTGATCCTGCCGGGGCTGCATTCCGCCCACATCACGTCGCGGCTGGCGCCGCGACTGGGCGGGGGCGGCACGATCGGGCCGTTGATCCTGGGCCTGACACACGCCGCCCAACTGGTGCCGATGGACGCCACGGTCAGCCAGATCGTCGATATCGCCACCATCGCCGCGCACCAAACCATACGGTAATGAACCCCCACCCGGAATGATGACTCTTCCATCATTCCGGGTGGGGGCCGAGCCCTGGCCGTTCAGTCCGGTGGCAGCGTCAGCGCGGTGCCTTCCGCCGGCAGCCGCTCCATCGGGTCGATGGGCGGCGTGGCCAGTGCCGGGACACGTTCCAGCAGGGCGCGATGCAATTCGTCGCGGCGCGCCCAGAGTGAGCGGTACCAGGCCAGGCGCTGCGGCACCTGACGGGCCAGCATGCGTTCCTGCGCCACCATGCCGCGGGCCGCGTCGCCAATGGCACGCCCGCGCGCGGGGTCGGCCAGCAGGTGCAACAGCCGCTTCTGCAAGTCGGTCGGATCGCGGAACAACAGGCCGGTCCGCCCGTCCTCCACGCTGCCGCTGTAAACCACCGGGCTGGCCAGCGCGGTCACCCGGTGGGCAGCCGCCTCGATGAACTTGAGGTCCGACTTGCAGCGGTTGAAGGCGTTATCGCGCAACGGCATGAACGATATCTCGCTGCTCGCCAGCAGGTCCTGGTAGGTCTCGTAGTCGCACAGCGGCACGAAACGTTTGTACGGGGTCTGCAGCGCCTCGAACAACCCGTTATCGGCAACGATGCAGAATTGCAGCCGCTCGCCGGCCAGGGCGGCGACGGCGTTCAGCGCTTCCAGGAAGGGCGGCCAGTCGTCCCCGCGATTGATGCCGGCGAAAAACAGCGTCAGCCGGTTGGGGTCGGCGTAGTTGCGCACCTCCGGCAGCCGGACGATGGCGTTGGGGAACACCGCCACTTCCGGGTTGGTCTGCCGCAGCACCGCCGCCAGCGGCTCGGTCGAGGTCTGCACCGCGTGCACGGCGCTGAAGTTGTGCACGTCGTCGCGCTGCATCGCCGGCAGGAAGCTGGGATGGTCATCGAACTCGCACAGCACCATCCAGCCGCCCGCGATCAGCGCGCGTAACCGCTCCAGCCCGTCCTCGCCGGCGAGCAGCGGGCGATGGAAGATAAACAGCCGCGGTGCACCGTCCTCTGGCGGCGGGGTCATGGACTGTTCGTCCACCACAACCTCGGCGATCACCCCCGGGGCGGTCGCCAGCGCCCGTATGGGCTGCACGACCCGCACATGGCTCACCCCACCGACGTGGTCGAGCATGGTCGAGCGCAGGTGCAGTGTCGCCGGAGCTTGCCTGGTGGCGCGCCAGACATGCTGCAACGGCAGCGCGCGGCCGCGGTAGCCTTCGCGGTCGATGCCCAGCGCCAGCAGTGCCGGCTCCATGGCCTGCACGAAGGCCTCGCCGGCCTCGCGGCCGAAAATGCGCGGCGCGACATCCACCGGCACCAGTCCGGCGGCAGTCAGCGCGCGGTGCGTGGTTTCCCAGGTGAACCAGCG
>PLTJ01000238.1 GCA_003164455.1 Acetobacteraceae bacterium | reverse complement strand
GACTTGGTGGGTGCCGCGGCTGGTGCGGCAGCGTGCAGCGGGACGTCTCAGCTGGCCGGTCGCCGGAAACATGGCCCATCTGGAGGTCGGCACGGATCGGACGCTGGAGGGGCTGCGGCTGACGGCGATAGATGCGTCATCGCCGGGCGTGGGCGAGGTGACGGTTTTGGTGCGGGCGGCGGGGGTGAATTTCCGCGACGTGCTGAATGCGCTCGGCCTGTATCCGGGCGATGCCGGGCCGCTGGGCGGCGAGTGCGCGGGTGTGGTGACCGCGGTGGGCGCGGAGGTGAGCGACCTCGCCGTTGGCGATGCCGTGTTCGGGTTTGCGCCCGGCGCATTCGCGACGCACTGCATGGCGTCAGCGGCGCTGCTACGCCGAGTGCCTGCGGGAGTGGACCTTGCCGCGGCGGCAACGATGCCGATCACGTTCTGCACCGCGCTGGCGGCGTTCGAGCTGGCCGGGCTGCGGGGCGGCGATCGGACGCTGATCCATGCCGGCGCCGGCGGTGTGGGTCTGGCGGCAATCCAGCTGGCGCAGGCGGCGGGAGCGGAGGTGTTCGTCACCGCGAGCGCGGGCAAGCGGGACTACCTGCGCCGTCTGGGCTTGCGCCACGTGTTCGACAGCCGCAGCACGTCGTTTGCCGCGGACATTCTGGCCGCGACCGACGGTCAGGGTGTCGAGGTGGTGCTGAACAGCCTGACCAGCGAAGGGTTCATAGCGGCCAGCCTGTCGGCGCTCGCTTCGGGCGGGCGGTTTGTGGAGATCGGCAAGCGCGACATCTGGACGCCCGAGCAGATGGCGGCGGCGCGGCCGGATGTGGCCTACCACATCCTGGCGATTGACGATTGGATACGCAACGAGCCGGCGCGGGTGGGCGCGTTGCTCGATCGGCTGCTTGAGGCCTTGGCGCGCAGTGCGGCGCGGCCGCTGCCGCGGCGGTGTTTTGACTTGAGCGAGGCGCCGGCGGCACTGCGGCTGATGCAGCGGGCCGGGCATGTCGGCAAGCTGGTGCTGACGGTGGATCAACCGCAGCCCCGCGGCGATGGCGGCTACCTGGTGACCGGTGGGCTGGGGGCTCTGGGTGTGGCTGCGGGTGAGTGGCTGGCGGAGTGCGGCGCCGGCCGGGTGGTGCTGGCCGGGCGGCGGGCGGCCGATGAGGCGACGCAACGCCAGTTGACCGAGATTGCGGCGCGGACCGGCTGCGTGCTGGAGGCAGTGTCGCTGGACGTGGCGGACGCGGACGCGGTGCGGGTGCTGGTGGCGCAGCTGGCGGCGGATCCGGCGCGGCCGCTGCGCGGGGTGATCCACGCCGCGGGTGTGCTGGATGACGGGGTGATCGGGGGGCAGAGCTGGGAGCGCTTCGCCCGCGTGCTGGCGCCCAAGTTGCTGGGGGCGTGGCGCCTGCACCAGGCGACCGAGACGATCGGGCTTGACTTCTTCGTGCTCTACTCGTCGGTGGCTGGCGTACTGGGCAGCGCTGGGCAGGCGAACTACGCGGCGGCAAATGCGGGGCTGGATGGGCTGGCGTCATATCGACGGGCGCGCGGGCTGGCGGCGACGAGCATGGCCTGGGGCCCGTGGGATGCCGGGATGGCGGCCTCCGAGCGGGTGCAGGTGCAGCTGGCGAGCGAAGGCCTGCGCTTCCTGGCGCCGCTGCCGGCGCATGTGGCGCTGGCGGCGGCGCTGCGGGCTGGCGCCGCCAGTGCAGTGGTCGTGGATGCCGACTGGGGCCGTCTGTATCGGTGGCTGAGCGAATCAATGCGGCCGCTGCTGAGCGCGCTGGTGCGGTCGCGGCAAACCGGGACGGCGAGCGGCATCGCCGCCCGGCTGGCAGGGACGCCATCGGCGCAGCGGCGCGGCGCGCTGCTGGCGTGGCTGGGAGAGGCGCTGCAATCGGTGCTGTGTCTGCCCATCCCGCCGGCGGCGGAGGTTGGGTTCCGGGACCTGGGTCTGGACAGCCTGATGGCGGTGGATCTGCGCAACCGGCTGAACGCGGAGCTGCGGCTCAATCCGCCGCTGCCGGCCACCGTGCTGTTCGACCAGCCGAATCTCGTCGCGCTCGCTCAGACCATCACACAACGGCTGGGGCTGGAGGCGGCGGAGCCGCCGGCCCTTGTTCCCGCGCCGACGCCACATCGAGCGCCGGAGGCGTCGATAGCGGTGGTAGGCATGGCGGCGCGGTTGCCTGGGTCGGTGGATGCGACGGAGTATTGGCGTCTACTGTTGGAGCGGCGGGATGCGATCGGGGCGGTGCCGCGGGACCGGTTCGACGTCGATTCGTGGTATGACTCCGATCCCGAAGCGGCGGGTAAGATATACGTCCGCGCTGCGGGGTTCATGGACCAAGTTGACCTGTTTGATGCCGGGTTCTTCGGGATCAGCCCGCGCGAGGCGGCGTCGATGGACCCGCAGCAGCGGCTCTTGCTGGAGACCGCCTGGGCGGCGCTGGAGCAGGCCGGGATGCCTGCGGAGCGGCTGGCCGGCACCGCCACCGGCGTGTTCATCGGAGTCAGCACGAGCGACTATGCCGAGGTGTTGCGCGCGACAGAGCCGGTGGGCAGCAACGCGTATTTCGGCACCGGCACGGCACACAGCGTGGTGGCGGGACGGCTGAGCTACGTGTTTGGTCTGGAAGGTCCAACGGTGGCGGTGGACACGGCGTGCAGCTCGTCCTTGGTGGCGGTGCACCAGGCCTGCCAGGCGCTGCGGGCGGGGGAGTGCGATGCGGCCCTGGCGGGCGGCGTCAATCTGCTGCTGACGCCTGAGCTCTTTGGGACCTTCTGCCGCGCGGGGATGCTGTCGCCGGAC
>PLTJ01000311.1 GCA_003164455.1 Acetobacteraceae bacterium | reverse complement strand
TGCTGGACCCAGTCGCGGGTGAACACGCCCAAGCCGGTGTGGAACCCGGAGTTTCCCCAGCCCATCGATTTCTATCAGGGCTGGGAGGAGATTCCCGACACGATGGCCTATCCCAACGCCTTCCGCGTCGAGTGGGAGATGTTCCTGCGCTACCTGGTCGGCGAACGGCCGGACTTCCGCTGGAATCTCGAGGCGGGCGCGCGCGGCGTGCAACTCGCCGAGGCCGGCCTGCAATCCTGGCACGAGCGGCGCTGGATCGATCTGCCGAAGCTGGAGTATTAGGACCCACGTCAAGGCATGATCGCTTCTCCGATCAGAAGCGATCATGCCCGGGGCCTGCGGGCGTTCCGAAGATCGCGGTTGCGTAGAATACGTTTGAGTAATCGCTGCCGAGCTTGTTGCAACCGGGGCAGCGCTTCCACGGAAAATGGTCAGATGCGGTGCCTGACAGGCATTCCTGGAGAACCACGGTGAATGATACTGAAAGTGAAATACCGGGGTGCAATGTCGTGCTTACCAAGGCTATCAATTCGCTCATCCCCAAGCTGGGGCACCCGTTTTTCATCGTAACGCCGCCGTACCTTCGGGTGTCAGCAGGGATAACCGTTCTACACCTGCTTTGCCATTATCTTAACCTGTCTGGCGAGAGCGCATTCATCGTCCACCAACCGCCCGAGCACGACCCGATCCGGAGCCTCCCCAGTCACGCCACGCTGCAGATGCAGCGTGAATTCCCCGGGGGGATGTTGGCACCGCTGATAACTCAAAACGTACTCGACTTCTATGACGAGCAAAGACTGACACCGATCGTCATCTATCCAGAACTCTTCGACAACCCATTCAAGTCCCGCTTTTTCGGGCGCTACATATTGAACTACCCGGGCCAGCTCAATGCGAGGTACGAGGAGCATGAGTTCTTCGGATTTGCCTATACGAAGATCCTGGCCGACCATTGCACCGACGCGTTTCCGGAGCACCCACCGATCACGGACATCTTGTTCGTACCGACCCCGGATCTCGATTTCTGGAACACGCAGGGAGCGACGAAGACGCGCCAGGGCACGTGCTACTATGCGGGAAAGATGAAGGCCACCCAGGGCAAGACCCCGGACAACGTGCCCGATGGTAGCGTCGAGATCCTGCGCAGCAACCACATGAGCCGCATGCAGGTGCGCGAACTGTTTTGGAAGTCCGAGGTGTTTTATTGCTACGAAGACACGGCGCTCATGATCGAGGCGCGGCTGTGCGGCTGCCCCACGGTGTGCGTCCCAACTGAGCAGTTCTCAGGGGTGAATCTCGCCTCCAACGAACTGGGGACGGATGGATGGTGCGTAGCCGGCGAGGTGGGCGGACTCGACCGCGCCAAGGCGACCGTCGGCCACTTCGATCAGATCATCCGATCGCACATGGCCCTGGTGCCCGGACGCATCGCCGAACTCGCCTCGAAATGGAAGGCGCTGGCCGCCCGGCAAGAATATCGAGGCACAATAAGCTATCCGCTTGAACCGCGGCTCGTATTCTTCCATCAACGCGTGCCCGCCCGGCTTGACTTTGACCCCGATGACCGGAATCTCCGGGCTCGCGGTCGTCTTTCCATGACCGTGTTCCTCTCGCGCTTTCTGATCGCCGATACGTTGCGTGCGGCCGGCGTGCGGGGCTTGATCAGGCGCGTCGCACGCGGACTGTTGCGACACGGGCTATTCGGCTTCGCGCGGCTTTTGCGCGGGGGCTCCCCCGGTCGAAAGCCGTGACGTAAGAGCAGAATCTGGCGTTCTCCTCTAGGCTCTGATCGGCGTTCCGCGTCCGCGCAGTCATCGGCGCCGGGTCAGCGCCCGGGTGCCTCGGACAATCCAGTGCCGCGACTTCCGCAAAACTGCCATTGGTCCCTGATGGCGCAGCACGGTAACCGCGTTACGCGCCAGCGAAGTGGTCAAAGCGATCCCTGGCATCCAGAGGAACCGCCATTTCATTCGAGGTGGGAAGCCCGAACGCGCGGTCTCCTGTGCCGCCCGCGTCTGGGTCGTGGTGACGAAAACCGAAAGCTGGTCCCAGAACTGCACATAGGTTGACAGGTAGCGCGCACGGGCCAGATGGACTGTGGCCTTGGCACGGGCGATTTCCGCCGGGTCGGCGCCCCAGGCGAAACCGTCCCAGCCCATTTCGTTGGCGGCGATGGCCTCGGTCAGCCAGGGATTGGGAAGAAAGACAGTGGGACACAGGCAGAGTGCCGCTTCGAGCGCGAGTGCCGTGTTCTCGTAGGTGTAGAAAACCTCTGATCTGCGGAAGAGCTCGGCAATGGCCGCGGGTTCAGGCGAGTCAGGTAGGTCGCGGGTTATCTCGACGCTGTCCGCGGTGATGGACCCGGGCTCGCCGCCGTGCTCCAGCCGGTACTTCATCGCGCTGAAACAACTGCCGCGGCGCTCGCGCGGCTCTGCGGGCGGCGTGAAGATGGTGGCGTCGGAAGCCGGTATGAACAACACTTGCTCTGGCGCCCCGCCAGCCGCGGCCAGGGCTTGCGAGTACCCGAAGACAATGTCTCGGGTCGGAAATGTCTTCCCGCCGCCGAGCAGCCCTGGGAAATTCAGCAGATAACGCACGATGGTCCCGACGCCTAACGGATTGCCGCGAACCGTCTCGGAATAGACGACGATGGGCGAGACGCCCGACGCCTTGTGCCGCTCGATGGCGGCCACGGTGAGCAACGGCGTCAGCAACCCGGGGTGGACGACATCCGCATTCACCCAGGCCGGGTAGATGACAACGTAGGCCTCCTGACCCACCCGGTTGAGGCAATGGCAGAGAAGGTGCAGCGCCTTGACCCCGGCGGAGGTGCGGATGTAGCGCGGCGTCGCGATGTAGTAAGGGCTCCGGCCAGGCGCGAAGCGGCTCGGATCGGACACTGGCGTCCGGTCCTGGAGTCGTTCCGGGTCGAAGTCACTTGATGGTTCAGCACACATGATCAGGCTCTTCGAAAGGGATAGGTTGGTCACGGTCGGCCCGCCAGGACACCGCGACCGAGCGGAAGCACACGTTCAATCGCCGGCAAGCATCCGGCCGATTCGGCGAAGAGGCGCGTAGCGCAGCCACAGCCATTTGACCCGCCACATGTGGCGGGCGATCATCCGTTGCCATGCATCCGCTTGAAATCCACCCGATTTCGCATCCCATTTGGCCAAGCGGGCCATCAGCGCCCCAGTGGCCGCCCGATCACCGATCGCCACTATCCTGTTACTCTCCACGTCCATCGCGAGGAAGGCCGTGGCCTCGGTTGGGGAAAGCAGCGGCCAGAAACCGGCATCGCGGGCGATCCGCTCTCGTACCAGGGGCACCTCCTGCGCTAGCAGCGGACGCTGCGACGTGCCATCGCTGCCATAGCGGTGGCGATAGGAAATCAACGGCTCCTGCAGATTGGCGACACGGCCGGCCTGCGTGGCTTGCCAGTAGAACCACCAATCCGCAGCCACGCGCAAGGTATCGTCAAAGCGCAGCGATTTCTCCCGCACGGCGATGCCATTAAGGATCAAGGACGGGGTCGAAAGCGACCACCAGAACGGTAGCTGACAGCGGATCTCCGCGTGTCCGGCCGGATAGGTCTTGAAGCCGGAATAGTGGTTGATGTCGAGCGCTTCGGATTTCTCGTGCAGCCAGTAATGCGTGTTGCTCCCTGACAGGATCAGCTCCGGGCTCTGCCGCATGAAAGCAACCTGGCGGCCCGCCCGCTCGCGCACGCTCACATCGTCGGCATGGGCTATCAGCAGGTATTCGTGAGGCAGGTTGTCGAGGGCGTCGTTGAGACGGCGCGCAGCACCAGTTGCGGGCGTGCTCAGGATGGTGATCCGGCCGTCTTGTTTCTGCAGGGCTCGGCAAATATCGACAGTCGCATCGGTGGAACCGCCATCCAGAACGAACAGGTCAAATTCTTCGTGCGACTGACGCTGGAGGCTGCCGATCGCTTCCGCCAGATACGTCTGCGCGTTCAGGGTGGGCATCAGGAAAGCAATTCGGCTCATCCGATCTTACGCTCCCTTCAGATACGAGGCCGTATCGAGAATCTGTGTGTCCAGGTCGCGCAGCGGCAGGTCGAGCGCCGCGGCCAACGCGCGCATGGCGGTGCCGTCGCCCACATAAACATCGTCCGCCCGCCCATCCGGCGCGGCGCGATGGATCGGCAGGTCGGAGCGGCCAAGCAGCGCGGCGGCGCGGCGGGCCAGCGCCTCGACCTCGATGGTTTCGGCGCCCTGGGTATCGAAACGGACCGGCCCGGCCGCTGGCGACAACAGCAAACTGCCCAGGGCCAGCAGCAGCAGGTCGCCGACATGCAGGTAGGATCGCATCACCCGCCCGCGGGCGCGGATCTCGATGGGTCGGCCCTGAATCAGCGCGACGAGAAACGATGCCAGCGCATAGACCTCGTGTTTATTGATGTAGGGTCCGGCAAGGTTGAAGACACGGGCGTTCACGATCGGGACTCCGGCGCGGCCGGCGAGCGCGGCGAAGCGGTCCTCGTCGAGAAGCTTGGACATGCCATAGGGTTCCTCATCGGGGCCATAGACCGCACCGGATGAGGGCAGGAAGATACCGCGCGCGCCGCGGCGTTCGATCAGCGCGGCCACGGTGTCGCGGATTTCCGCGTTGATGGCGAGGAAAGGCGCGGCGCCAAGGCCGGCGACGCGATCTTTGGTGGCGCAGGCATAGTGCAGCAACAGCGGCGGCGCGCCGGCATAATCGGCTAGGGCGTGCAGCCCAAGGCATTCCACAGCGCGGCCGGAGCGCAGCTTCAGGCTCCGCGCGTGCGAGCCATAGACGGATACGCGCGCACCCAGGGCCGGGCCGAACACCTGATCGAGAAGATCGAGGCTCGCCCGCCCGAACCAACCGCCCCCGCCCGTCAGCACGATCGGCGCGGGGTCGGCAGTCAGCGCCGCGGCGATGCGGGCGAAGAGGGCGGACTGGCGCATCGCCTCACGCGGGGCGGCGACAGAAGGCCGCGATCTCATCGATCATGTAGTCGATNNGTGGCGATCTTCCGCTCGCCGAGATGGAGCACCAGCGCGTCGCGCGAGAACGGCGCCCCCGGCCTGACCGTGAGCGGAAATCCGAACCACGACGGTTCGGCGTTCGGCGTCGGCTCGGGCAGAACAAGGAATTCCTCGAGTTGCGCCAGCCCCGCCTTGAGCCGGGCGAAATTATGCTGCCGCGTGGCGATGAAGCCCTCCAGCCGGTCGAGCTGCGCGAGCCCGACCGCCGCCTGCATGTCGGTGATCTTCAGGTTGTAGCCAAGATTCGAGTAGGTGTACTTGTGGTCATACCCGAACGGCAGCGTGCCGAGTTGATGCCCGTACCGCATCTTGCAGGTATTATCCTTGCCCGGATCGCACCAGCAATNNTCGCCCATGGTGATGTGGTGCGCCGGATAGAAGCTCAGCGTGCCGATGTCGCCGTGGGTGCCGACGAGCTTGCCGCGATAGGTCGCCCCGAGCGCGTCGCAGCTGTCCTCGACAACATACAGGTTATGGCGCTTCGCCAGCGCGAGAACGGTGTCGAGGTCGAAGGGATTGCCCAGCGTGTGGGCAACCATGATGGCACGCGTCTTCGGACCGATCGCCGCCTCGATGCGGTCGGCGCGGATGTTGTAGGTCGGGATGTCAACATCGACGAAGACCGGCACGAGGTTGTTTTGCAGGATCGGATTGACCGTCGTCGGAAATCCCGCCGCGCAGGTGATGACTTCGTCGCCCGGCTTGAGCGCGCGCGCGCCGAGCATCGGACTGGTCAACGCGCTCATCGCCAGCAGGTTGGCCGACGAGCCCGAGTTGCAGGTCAGCGCATGCTGCACGCCGAGGAAACGGCGCAGCCGCAGCTCGAAAGCGTCGTTGAAACGGCCGGTGGTGAGCCAGAAGTCCAGCGCGCTATCGACCAGCGACACCATGTCCGACGTGCCGTAAACCTTGCCCGAAACGGGCACCGCCGACTGGCCCGGCTCGAAGGCTCGTGGCGCATGGGCGATCTCGGCGTACTCGGCCACCAATTCAAGAATCCGCGCGCGCAGGGCTTCGGTATTGGGGACTGCCGGGCGGGTCTGGTCGTTCATGCAAGCTCCATCGTGAGGTTCGGCCTGGCCAATGCCGTACCGCAGTAATCGGCGATCTGGTCGAGCGTAACCTGGCGCATGTCCGCGCCGTCCTGCCAGGCGCGATACCAGCGCACCGTCTCGGCGAGAGCCCGGTCGAGCGGCCAGCGCGGCCGCCAGCCAAGTTCCCGTCGCGCCTTCGCCGAATCGAGCGTCAACAGCCCGGCCTCCTTGCCACCAGCCGGATTGGCCTCGACCACGGGACGAATGCCGCCGCCCCAAAGCATGCAGACCCTGTCTGCCACTTCGCCCACCGTCGCGTCGCCGCCAGGGTCGGGGCCGAAATTCCACGCCGCGCCCGCCCGGGGCTGCGCGGCCAGCGATTCGATCGCGACCAGATAGCCCGCGAGCGGTTCAAGCACATGCTGCCATGGCCGCACCGCCGCCGGCGAGCGCAGGATCGGCGCGCGGCCGGCAAGCAGCGCCCCGATGAGGTCCGTCATCAGCCGGTCGCGCGCCCAGTCGCCGCCACCGATGACATTGCCGGCGCGGACGGAGCCGAGGGCGCGGCCGAGGCCGGCGAAGAACGAACCGGCATAGGCAGCAATCACCAGCTCCGCGCAGCCCTTGCTGTTGCTGTACGGGTCGTGGCCGCCCATCCTGTCGTGTTCGCGATAACCCCAGATGATGTCACGGTTCTCGTAGCACTTGTCGCTGGTAACGATCAGCGTCACCAGCGCGCTCCCGCAGGCCCGCGCCGCCTCCAACAGGTGGACCGTGCCCATGACGTTGGTGGCGTAGGTCTCGACGGGCTGCTCGTACGACCGCAACACCAGGGGCTGCGCCGCCATGTGGATGACGATGTCGGGCGCGTCCCGCCGCAGGCTCGCGCCGAGCACGGCGGGCTCGCGGATGTCGCCGATCTCGTGCTCGAGGAGTCCGTCGATGCGCGCGGCCTCGAACAGGTTGGGCTGCGTCGGCGGCGCCAGCGCGAAACCATGCACCCGCGCGCCCATCGCGGAAAGCCACAGCGCCAGCCAGCCGCCTTTGAAACCCGTATGGCCGGTCAGGAAAACCCGCTTGCCGCTCCAGAAGCCCGGCGACGGCAGGCGGCCCGCTACCACACCTTCCATGGTGCCTGACCCGTGCTCCAGAGATCCTCCAGCGTCTGGCGGTCGCGCAGCGTGTCCATCGGCTGCCAGAACCCATGGTGGCGGAAGGCCATGAGTTGGCCACTGCGCGCCAGCGTCTCCATCGGCTCGCGCTCCCAATAGGTGTCGTCGTCGTCGATCAGGTCGATGACCTTGGGCGACAGCACGAAGAAGCCGCCGTTGACCAAGTTGCCCTCGCCCACCGGCTTCTCCTGGAAGGCGCGCACGCCATCGCCCTCGGTCACCAGGGCGCCGAAGCGGGCCATCGGCTGTACGGCCGTCACGGTCGCGTGCCGCCCATGCCGGCGATGAAAGTCGATGGTGCCGGCGATGTCGATCGCGCCGACGCCGTCGCCATAGGTCATGCAGAACAGGTCGTTGTCGCCCAGGTAGGAGCGCACCCGCTTGATGCGCCCGCCGGTCTGCGTATCCAGTCCGGTGTCGACCAGGGTGATGCGCCAGTCCTCCGACATGGTGCGGTGCACCGTCATGCCGCGCCGGACATCGATCGTCACGTCGGAATTGATCAGATGATAGTGGTAGAAATACTCCTTGATCTTGTACCCCATGTATCCCAGGCAGATCACGAAATCATTGATCCCGTAGTGGGAGTAGATCTTCATGATGTGCCAGAGGATGGGGTAACCGCCGATCTCGACCATCGGTTTCGGCCGCGAGCTGGTTTCCTCGGCGAGGCGCGAGCCGCGACCGCCGGCGAGGATGACGGCCTTGATGCCCTCCAGGCCCGCCATCAGTCGGCCCCGTCCGGTGGCGGCGGCAGGTAGCGGCCGATCTCGGCCATCAGCGCGGGCTCCAGAGGCGGTGTCATGCGGTGCAACGGCTCGGACATCATGTCGCCGTTAGCCTTCAGACGGCTCGATATTTTCGGGAAGTAGCTCTGTTCGGGGTCGACACGCACGAGGAAGGCGGCGACACCCGGCGCGTCGAACGCCGCGCGGAAAGCGGCATCGTCGGCGAATCCCGGGCCGATCGGCATCGAGGGCACCCCATAGGCGGCGAAGATCGGCGCCCAGTTCGGCAGGCCGAGGCCGGTCTGGACATCGCAGCCGACGTAGCTGCCCTTGAAGTAGTTTTTCTGGGTCATGCGGATGGAAGCGTAACCGCCGTCATTGAAAATGAAGATCTTCAGGTTCAGGCGATTGCGCACCGCGGTGCCGATCTCCTGCAGGTTCTGCGAGAAACCACCATCGCCCTCGACCAGGATCGTGCGGCGATCCGGGTAGGCCAGCGCCGCGCCGATCGCCCCGCTCAGCCCGTAGCCCATGGAGGCGAGGGCCTTGTTGGTGACCGTGAGTTGCTGGCCCCGCACCCGTAGGGCCTGGAGCGAAACGGTATAGGCGCCACCGCTGCTGCACGGGATCAGGACGTCGTCGTCACGGCAGATATCCGACAACTCGAAGTAGAACACATAGGGCGAGATGTAGCCCGGGGCGGTCTGGTTCACCGGCTCGACCAGCGGCACCGCCGCGCGGATGCGCCGGCAATAGGCAACCCAGTCCTCATGGCGGCCAAGGTCGCGCGTGACCAGGCGCCGCAACAGATCGTTCGCATCGGCCACGACCGGCAGGTCAACCCTCGGGTGGCCCTTCTCGTGCTCGGCGGGGTCCAGCTCGACCTGGATGACATGCGCGACGGGGGCGAATTCCTGCCAGTTGAACCCGGTCTGCTGCAGGCCGAGCCGGCTGCCGAGCACCAGCAGCACGTCGCTCTGCTGCATCACCAGGTTGGCCGAGCGCTGGCCCCAGGTGTTGGGCCGGCCGAAGAACAGCGGGTGGTCGTCCGGCACGCGGTCGGCGCCGTTCACGGTGGTCAGCAGCGGCACGCCGAGTTCGGCCAGCCGCCCGCGCAGCGCCCGCGCGGTGGCGCGGTCCACGCCGCCGCCGATCAGCATGACCGGCCGTTCGGCCCCGCGGAGCGCCGCCGCGATGGTCTCGACCGTCGCCTCCGGCGCGACCGGAAGGGGGGGAAACGCGAAGGATGGGCCGGTGAGCGTCGCCGGATCGACCGGCCGGGCCTGCAGGTCCAGCGGCATCTCGACGAAGACGGGACCGCGGCGGCCATGCCGGGTCAGGCCGACCAGCCGTTCCCACTCGGCGCGCGGCGCCGGGGCCTCCATGCAGACCGAGGCGAGGGTGACCGGGGCGGCGATGGCGACCCCGTTGATCTCCTGCATGCCGCGCTGGCGCACCTGGCCGCGTGCCAGGTCGCCCACCTTCACCTGGCCGCCGATGACCAGCAGTTCCCGGTTTTCCAGCCAGGCGCCGCCGATCGCGGTCATGATGTTGGTAAGCCCGGGGCCGGCGGTTACCAGGGCGAACGCCTTCGGACCATCCGAGATCTCGTTGAAATACTCCGCAGCGATGCCGGCACAGACCTCATGGACCGTCGGGCGCATGACGAAGCGGTGCCGGAAGCTTTCCAGCGCGTGCATGATGTTGCCGCCCGCCACGAAGAAGCAGGTGGTATAACCAAGATCAACGAGCCAGTCGGCAACGACGTCGGAGTATTTGACCATGGGAAGGATACCAGCCTGTTGCGGGGCGCGACACATGGGAAGGTGCCCAGGTAATGTCCCGCCCTCTGTTGAAACTCGCTTGATCGCGATGGCCCGCCGCAAATTAGGCAGCCCGGACATCCGGCGCAAGCGCCGCGTTGCCGGCGCTCCGGGTCGGCAACTTACCCCGCGGCGGCCTGGCGCAGCGCCGTGGCCAGCTGAAGGCCGACCTTGAGGTGGGAAAACTCGGCTTCGACCAACTCACGCCCGACCGCCCCCATGCGCCGCCGCAACGCCGGATCGTGGCGCAGCGTCAACAGAGCGGACCGCCATTGCTCCTGCGTGTCGGCGAGGAATCCGTTGACGCCATCGCGCACCACCTCCCGGTTCATGCCCACCGGAGAAGCCACTACGGGCAGTCCGGACGCCATGTACTGGATCAGCTTATAGGCACACTTGCCCTCGCTCCATTCGTCGTGCCGCAAGGGCATGATGCCGACGTCGAAGCCGCCGATCAGCCGGCCTTCGTCCGCCTCGCTCCAGGGCAGGCTGCGGACCGTGACCCCATCCAGCGCGATCGGCCCCGATCCCACCAGATCCAGTCTGACCCCGGCATCGGCCGTAAGTTCGGCAAAAACCCCGGCGAGTGGCGGCAGATACGTCGCCGCGTTGGCCGGTGAGCCGATCCAACCGATCGTGAAGCCGCCGTCCGGCGTTCCGGTGGCCAACGGGTAGCGACTCAGATCGACCGTGGTGGGCAGCTCGAGGATGCGGGGGGCCTGCATCCGCTTGGCCCATGCCCCCAGATAGGCATTCCCCACAATCGCCAGCCGGCTGGAGCGCACGACGGCGGGCAGTTTGCCGGCCAGACCAGCGCGAACCAGCGGGTTACGGTGTTCCTGGTAGCGCAGGTACCAAGCGTCGTCGAAGTCCACCACATAGGGGCGGTCGCCGAGCAGCAGCCGCTCGATCCACCAGGGCAGCCACGGCACGGCTTCCTTCTCCAGCCAGATCAGATCGTGGTGCTCGCGGCTCAGCATGGTCCGAAAGCGGCGACCGTAATAACCGAGGAGCGACGCGACGGACACCCGGCGGCCAGCGTAGAGCCTGATCAGATACTCATCGTCAAAGAACGAACGGACATCCACTAATACATCCTGCTGCCGCAATACAGGAATCATATCCAAGAAACGCAGGCGACTAGCGGACCCGAGTCGGGAATACCGGCATAGTGCTAAAACCGAGATCGACGCCATCTGCCTGACCCAAAAGACTCCCCGTGCGTCGGTTAGCACACATCACCAGAGTTCGTATATGCTCATCCCCCGTGGCGTTGGTCAACCAGCGGGTGAGTTGCCGTCGGTTGGTGGACACCCGGTCAAGGTTTTCCACCGGATTGGAGGTCGATGATGCAACGCCGGATATTCAGCCGCGCGTTCAGACTCGAGGCGGTGAAGTTGACCCCGGAACGCGGGGTGCCTGTTGCTCAGACGGCGCAAACTACCGGCTGATAATCAGACTCGATGGAACACCAACGACGTATTGATCCCGCCAAAGGCAAAATTGTTGCCCATCAAGTAATCGACCTGCAGCACCCGCTGACGAACCCGATCGCTGCCGGCGCCCGCCCCGCATCGTCCAGCACCATCTGCATGGTCCGGGCCTGCGGCTGGGTTATGTGGTTGCCGTCCGAGTTGGTGGCGAACCCCACCAGTTCGGCCAGCACGCGGGCTCCACGGGCATGGGCACGCCCGGCCTCCGCCAGGACCAGCGCTGCCCCACCCTCGCCGGCCACCATCCCGTCGGCCCGGTTCAGCCGGATTGTCTCGTCGGCGAAGCCGATGGCCTGACTGCCGGAGGTGCAGGCCGAGGCGGTCGGGATCAGCCGCCCCGTGATGCCGAAAAACAGTCCGCTGTGCACCAAAGCCGTATGGCTCACCGACTCGGCTTGCAGTGTCGGTGCTGGCAAGACGGGACGGATGCGCCCCGGGGTTCTGTGCTATCCGCATGCTGCTACGGACGCCGGGGCCCGAACGCCTCGGTCGGGTGGCTACCCGAAAGCGAGTTTTTTCGCCTTCTTGCTTCCGATAGGCTTCCAAAGCCACCCACTGCGGCAGCGGCGCTCTGGCCCTTGGTTCGTAAGACGCGGATTCAATTATATAAAGGTTGGTCGGAGCGGCGGGATTCGAACCCACGACCCCCAGTCCCCCAGACTGATGCGCTACCAGGCTGCGCTACGCTCCGACAGGTCCTGCGGCCGGCAGAAAGCCCGGATTTCAACACGCTGTCAACCCTGGGTGCCGGGCCACGGGGGGCCATGACCTGCTTCGATCCCCGGTAGCCACACGGTCGGTGGCCGCCGGGGCCGATGGACGCGCCGGGCCGGATCCTGCCTGTCAGCGGGTCGCGGCCGGCTTGCCGACGCGGTTGGCGATCCAGGTCAATTCCAGGATCAGACCGTCCTTGAGGGCAACATACTGGATCTTGTTGCCCTTGTTGGGTCCGGCATCGACGGTGATCTGATCGCCGATTTTGGTACTGCCGTGGTCGAGCGCGGCCTGGGTTGCCGCATCGACGTCATCGACGTTGATGCTCAGGTGCCAATGGCCGACGTCGACACAACGCGGCTTGTAGATGGCGCGATCGGCTGGACCATTGTACTGAAGCAGTTCCAGTGAATGGCCGCCAGCCCGAATATAGGCGATTTCGACCGCGGCGCCCTTGACGCCCGTTACGGCCTCCTGATTCTTGATGCCGCGCGGGGCGCGCGGGCTGATCAACTCGTAGCCAAGGACCTCGGTAAAGAACCCGATGCTGTAATCAAGATCCTGCACGGTAATCCCGGTGTGGTTGGTCTCGTAAACCTTGACGATACCCATCTGATTTCTCTCCATATTTACCCGTTCCCCCGGCGCAGCCACGAAGGCCCGCGCCATCCCAAAGTCAAGCGATCACGCCCTGTCCAGCCCCGCCAAAACCGAGGCGGCGACGGCTTCGGGGGTGATGCCGAAGTGGGCCATCAGTTCGTCCGGCCGTCCCGACGCGCCGAAAGTGGTCAAACCGATCATGAGCCCGTCCGGGCCGACGTAGCGGTCCCAGCCAAAGGTCGTCGCCGCCTCGATGGAGACGAGCAATGTGTCCCGCGCGAGGATGGAACGGCGAAATTCCCGGGTCTGCCGATCGAACAACTCAAGGCAGGGCATGGAAACGACACGGGTGGCAATCCCCCTCGCCTCGAGAATCCGTCGTGCCTCGACGGCGACCGACACTTCCGAACCGGTCGCCAGCAACGTGACACGGGCGCGCCCGGTTGCCTCCTGCAAGACATAGGCGCCGCGCCGGCAGAGATTTTCCGCCCCACCCCGCGTGCGCACGGACGGAACCGCTTCCCGCGTCATGATGAGGGCCACCGGTTGGTCCTTGGCTTCCAAGGCCAACTCCCAGCACTCCGCCACTTCGACGCCATCGGCGGGCCGCATGAACAGCATGTTGGGCGTGGCGCGCAGGATGGCGAAATGCTCGACCGGCTGATGCGTCGGCCCGTCCTGACCCTGCGTGATCGTATCATGGGTCAGAACGTAGATGACTTTCTGCCCCATCAGCGCCGACAGGCGGACCGCCGGTCGGCAATAGTCCACAAAGCACAGGAAAGTCGCGCAGTACGGCAGAAAGCCCTTGTGCAGCGCGATCCCATTGGTGACGGCGGCCATGGCATGTTCGCGGATGCCAAAATGGATGTAGCGCCCGCCGAAGTTGTCGCGAGACAGCTCCGCCAGATCGTCCGGACGGCTGAGGTTGCTCGGGGTCAGATCCGCGGAACCGCCGATCAGGCTGGGGAGGACTGGCGCCAGCGCCTCCATGACGGCTTTCGATGCCTTGCGGGTCGGCTCTTCGACCTGTGCGCCGGCCACGCGTTCCTTGCACGCCTGCAGCGTCGCGCGCCAATCGGGCAGATCGCCGGCGATTGCGGCCTGGAAGCGCTCGCGCCGCTCGCTGTCCGTCCGTTGCAGACGGTCGCTCCAATCTTTCTGTTCGGCCGCGCCGCGCCGGCCAACATCCCGCCACGCCGCGAGAATATCGCCCGGAATCTCGAAGGGGCCGTATGGCCAGTCGAGCGCCTGCCGGGCACCGGCTACCTCGGCGTCGGTCGGGGTCTGGCCATGGGCCGCCGCGGTACCGGCCTTGTTCGGCAGGCCGAGCCCGATCACCGTCTTGCACGCGATGATGCTGGGCCGATCAACCTTCCTCGCCAGCGCAATGGCCGCGCCGATCATCTCCGGATCGTGGCCGTCGACGACCTGCCAGTGCCAGCCACAAGCCTCGAAGCGGCCCTTCTGATCTTCCGACGTGGCCAGGCCCGTCGGCCCATCGATGGAAATGCCGTTGTCGTCGAAGAGAACGATCAACCGGCTGAGATTGAGATGCCCGGCAATCGCCGCGGCCTCATAGGAGACGCCCTCCATCAGGCAACCATCGCCCGCCAGCACATAGGTGTCGTGGTCGACAAGATCGGCCCCGAAGCGATCGCGCAGCATCCGTTCCGCCAGCGCCATGCCGACAGCCATGCCGAAGCCCTGGCCGAGCGGGCCGGTGGTCGCCTCGACGCCGATCGAAAGGTCGTATTCGGGATGCCCCGGAGTCTTGCTACCCAGCCGGCGGAATCGGCGGATGTCCTCGATCGTCATCGCCTCATAGCCGGTCAGATAGGCCAGCGCGTAGAGCAGCATCGAGCCGTGCCCCGCCGACAACACGAAGCGATCGCGATCCGGCCATTCCGGATGCGCCGGATCGAACTTCAGAAACCGCGAGTACAGCACCGTGGCAATATCGGCTGCCCCCAACGGCAGCCCTGGATGTCCCGATTTCGCCCGGTTGATCGCATCCATGGACAGGGCACGAATCGCACCCGCCATACGGCCAGGATCGCAGGCAATCGGATCGGCATTCATTGGCTGGTCTCCACAGACAGCGAGGGATTGCGTTGCCAGGCGGCAAACAGGGCCGAGCCCGTCAACTCCAGCGCCGACAGCGGGACGACACCGCCAGCCGCGATATCGGCGACAAGGCGCTTGTTGGCAGCGAGATAATACGGCGCGAGACCCTCCGCCTCGGTCCGCTCGAGAAGCAACGCCACGGTGCCGTCGATGTGATGGTTATGGCCGCCCATGGCGAGCGTCTCACCGGCTTTGAAGTCGCGACACGCGCGTGCGACCATTTGCGCCCGGGGAAGCTGCGCCGCGCTACCGGTCGGCCGGCCAAGCAACAGAGCCGAGAAAATGGTCATCGGCGTCTCCAGGCCCATCAGGTGATACGGCAGATAGATGCACGCATAGCGCCCATTGCGGCTGAGGACGTGCCCCTTCTGCTTCAGCAACTGCCAGGTCTCATCGTCCCTAGTACGCACCACGACAAACACGCCGCCGGCGAAACTCGCTTCGTCGGGACGGCGCAGGCAGTTGAAGACATCGACCACACCGGGGTGATCCAGAATGCCGCCATCCTCTTTCAGGGCGAAGATGTCGGCGAGTTCGGTGATACGCGCCAGCGGGAAATTCAGCGCCGGGCAAGCGGGCGACAGACCGGTCGAATTCGATACGATGTTCATCTCGCAGTAGTCCGGCGTGGCGCTTTGCGGCAGCATCGACAGCGCCCGGCTGCGAGCCGCGAGCGTCGCGGCGACGTCATCGCCCAGTTGCCACGCCGCCGCGAGCGCCGGTACTGTGTGACGTTCCTGCAGATAATCGATGGTTTGCGCCGCCGGGTCGTAGATGAAGTCGTATTCGCTCGACTTGCCGGCCGCGACGACCTCGAAGCCGAGCACGCGGGCCCACGTCACCAGGCCGATCGCGTTGCTCGGCTGGTCCCCCTCCCCCGTCGAGTAGACGACGCCATTCTCCAGGGCGAGCCGGTTCAAATAGGGCCCCACCACGGAATCGGTTTCCTTCGTCGCCATCACGACGTGCACGCCGCGCTTCAAGGCATTCTCGGCAATCAGGACGCTGACCTCGGGCTGGCCGGTCGCCTCGACGATCAGGTCCAGCGCGACCGAATTCAACAAGGCATGATTGCTGACCAGCACAATCCGGCCCGCAGCCTCGGCGGCCCGGACTTCGTCCTCGGTAGTGCATACCTGCACAGCATGAGCCCGGAAACCCAACGAGCCGAGCGTGGCCAGCGTGCCGTCGATATCGAGATCGCAAAGCGCCACGACATGCAGCGTAGGCAGCGCACGGCATTGGACCAGCAGCGACCGGCCGAAATCGCCTTTCGGCCCGACCAGCGCCAGACGGATCTGGCGCTGCTCAAGCGAGCTGAAAAGGTGCCCATAGTTCATGGCATCGTTCCTGCTTGCATCGAGGCGAGGTGCACACGATCACCGATTCCGGGAGCGTCCCCCGATCTCATTTATGCACCTCGATATGGGCCCACTCTTCATAGCATTTGATCACCGAGCAGACGTCTTCCAAGCCGTAGCCCTTGGCGATCGCCATGTTCAGCATCTCCCTGGCGATTGCCAATGCCGGCGTGGGGATGTTGAGCTCTTTGGCAACCTCACCTGCAAGGCCAAGGTCCTTGTACATCAAGGCAGTCGCAAAATTCGGGTGGAAGTCCCGGTTGAGGACCTTGGGGGCCTTGTTCTCAATCTGACCACTGCGAGCGCCGCCGAGGCTGATAACTTCCACGAAGAGCTTCGGATCAATGCCCGCCTTGGTGGCCAGCACGACACCTTCGGAGAAGGCGACCAGAGTGATGGCAGAGATCGTGTTGTTCGACAGCTTCGTATAGGACCCGGCACCATTCGGCCCCATATGATAATTGGCCTTTCCCATCGCCTCGAAAAGCGGTACGCATTTGCCGTAGGTTTCCTTTTCCCCGCCGACAATGAACGTGAGTTTGCCGTCGACGGCCTGCGGTTCGCTGCCGGTGACGGGCGCGTCCAACATTGCGACGTTGACTTTTGCCAGCGCGGCGGCAATCTGCTTGCTGGTTGCCGGCAGAACGGTGCTTGAGTCGATAACGATCAGGCCCGCCGAAGCCCCTTCCGCGATACCACCGGGACCCAGCACGACCTCTTTCACCGCCTGGTCGGCGGGCAGCATCGTCATAACCACCTCACATTGTCTCGCCACGTCGGCCGGAGACGACGCGATTCTAGCGCCCAGCTTTGTCAGCGGCTTCAGTTTTTCCGCAATCCGGTCGTAGACGACAAGTTCATAGCCCGCCTTGGCCAGATTGCTGGCCATCGGCGTTCCCATCGTTCCCACGCCGATAAATCCTATTTTCCGCACTTCAAATCCTCCTTGATGGTGTCATGCATGCACAATGGTGCCACCGCCCGCCTCGTCGCGTGCGTTGTGATCGAGCGCAAGGCCGGCGATCCGCCGCTTGTCCGGGCCGCCGGCCCCGATGCCATCGCCTCGCCATGTACCCAGTTTCAGACAGCAACTCCTGACACCGGTCGCCTGTCCATGCGGGCCAGTTCCTCAGTCAACGGCAGCGTTGGGTCAACCCACATCCACAGGGCCGCACCAATGAGCAGGATGACGCTGGCGATGACGAACGGCCAGACCCACGAATTGCCATAGTAGACAATGGCGCCGAAGACCATTGGCGAGATTGCCGAGCCCAGGTTGCCGAGGCAACTCACCATGCCGGTCGCGGACCCGGCTGATTCCTGGGCGACATCCAGGCAGACCGTGTAGTACGCCGCAATGGCCATTTCCAGGCAGAACAGGCCCGCAGTCAGCAAGGTTACCGCCAGGTAGGGCGAGTCGGTCATGCCGCCGGGTGTCATCAACAGGGCGGCCATGATCAAGCCGAACATCGGCACGGAGCGGCGGGCGAATTTCGCGTTTTTAGTGCGCTCCAACAGCTTGTCGGAAATCCAGCCGCCCACCGTGTCGCCGACAGCACCGGCCAGCATAGGCAGGCTGGCAAAGATGCCCATCTTAAGTAGGGTAAATCCCCGCGCCTCCACCAGATAGGTCGGAAGCCATGCGAGATAAATCCAAAAAGCATAGCTGTACATGAAATCACTCATGCCCAGCACCCAGAGATTCTTGCTTCGGATGATCCGGGCAAAAGGCACGGAGATGACCTTCTTCGTCTGTTTCTGAGCGCCCTCGACCAGATCCATTTCCGCCTGATTAACCACCGCTCCCCATTTCTTGTTATACTCAGCCGGCGTATCCCGATACCAGAAAAACCAGATCGCCGCCCACACAATGCCACCCAGGGAGAAGATGAAAAATACCGACTGCCAGCCCCAAAGCACCATGATCGCAACGGCGATCACGGGGGTCAGCGCACTGGCGACACGCGAGAACGAATGCGTAATGCCGCTGGCGAAGCCCCGCTCGGTAGCCGGCAGCCAATAAGAAAAGGCGCGGTTGGCAACGGGAATCGCCCCAGATTCGCCCATGCCGAACAGGACTCTCACCAGAAGCAATGAGGCAAAGTTCCACGCCAGCCCCGTCGCGACGGTGAAGATTGACCACCACAGCACCATCAGACTCAAGACTTTGCGCGGCCCGAACCTGTCACCCAGCATGCCCGTTGGTAGCTGAAACAGGGCATACGGCCATACGAAGGCACTGAATATCAACCCCATCTGAAATTTATTTAGACTGAAATCTTTCATCATCGCCGGCGCGGTGACGGAAATGCTTACTCTGTCCAGATAAGTGACCAAATAGAGCACGCAAACGACAAATAACACCCAGTGTCTTACTCTGGTCGGCTTCACACTCATGGCCACGAACTCCCTGATTCGCTTACTGTATTCATGCACAGTTAGTCAGTCGAAAGTCTTTTCCTACATCAGGAATTTTTGATCATTTAATAAATGGAAACCGATGATTCTTGAGCGGCGGACGCTGCCTTTCACTGTCTTTGCTCCACCATTGCACAGCAGCCCGCCAAGCGGGCTGCCGGATCCAGACATCAATTCAGTCTAAAAACAGTACGCCTTGTACGGCTGTGGTGTCAAGCCGACGATCATTAAAACCGTCCCGGATCTGGTGTGACCAAAGCTGACTGACAGCATTCCCGTCTTGCCAAGGTGATGCCAACTTTGTCGCTGGGGACATCATCGTTTCCGTGCCGCCTGTTTTGGCCTTAGTGTCCGGACTGTCGGGGAGCCGGCTGGCGCAGCCAGCCGGCGGATCGTTGCATTACTTGGACCTCCATTGCCGTGGGTCGGTCATTCCGCCGCCACGGGCAAGGCCATCTGACGCTGCGGCTTGATCCAGCACGTGGCGAGCGCACCAACCAGCAACAGGCCGGCCGATCCAACGAAAGGCAGCGTCCAGTTGCCGGTGGTATCGATGATTAAGCCGAAAACCACGGGCGATATGATCCCGGCCACCGCCGAGCCCGCGTTCATCAATCCGCTCGCGGTGCCGGCGTAGCGCGGCGCCACGTCCATCGGCACCGCCCAGATCGGCCCTATCGTCAGTTCCAGGAAGAAGAACGCACCGCTCAGGCTCATGAACATGAGGGATACGTCGCTGCTGAACAGGATCGGCAGCAGGCACACGAAGGCGCCCAGCAGGCTGCCCATGATCACGTTGCGCCGGGCCGCTTCGACGTTCCCCGTGCGACGCATGATGAAGTCGCTGATCAGGCCGCCCACGGTATCCCCGACCACGCCCGAGAAGAACACNNTGCAGGAAGAACACCGGCAGCCAGGTGAAGAACAGCCAACTGGTCCAGCCGTAGCAGAAATACACGAACATCGTCGGCGCCATGCGCATGATCACCGCACCCCAGGGCACCGAGTCGGTTCCCTTGGCCGAGATCAGCCGGAAGTCGGGCAGATCGGCGATATCCGCCGGCGTGATGTCCTTGTGCGTCCGCGGGTCATCGCGGAAGTAGAACCACCAAACGAGGACCCATACCCCCGTGACCACGCCAAGGACGTAAAACGATGCGCGCCACGACAGCGTCAGCATCAGAAACACCACCAAAGGCGGCGTGACGGCGTTGCCCAACCGCGAGGCAGAGTGCGCTATGCCCTGCGCAAAACCGCGCTTTTGAACAGGCATCCAGTTCGTCAGTGCGCGCGCCGACGCCGGCAGCGTCGCGCCTTCGCCCATGCCAAGCACGAGGCGCACCACGAACAGTGCTGCGAAGCTCCCGACCAGGCCGGTGGCGAGCGTTGTCGCGACCCAGGAGATACCGCAGATGAGCAGCGTGATGCGCGAGCCGAAACGGTCGCTGAACCAGCCGCCGACAAGCTGGAAGACAACGTAGGAATACCCGAAGGCGGAGAAAGCGATGCCAAGCTGGGTATTCGTCATGCCCAGCTCCTTCATCATCGGCCCGGCGGCCGTGGACAGGTTCACCCGGTCCACGTACAGCAGGAACGACATAGTGCTGAGCAGCAACAGCACGTTGAGCGGCGGCCCACGCCTGAAGCCAAACATTGGACATTCTCCCGATGGAAGGCGGGCTCTGAAGGCCCGCTCGTGAAGACGGGGTCAGGTGGCAGCGCGGTCCATCGTCCTGCGCGCCATCTTCGCGGCCAGCAGCACGGCGGCCTTGCTGGCGCCCAGATTGGCGATGCCCTTGCCCGCGATGTCGTAGGCCGAGCCGTGCGAGGGCGTGCAGATCGGGAACGGAAAGCCGCCCAGCAGCGTCACGCCGCTGTCGAAGCCGATCAGCTTCATCGCGATCTGCCCCTGGTCGTGGTACATGGTCAGCACCGCGTCGAAGGCGCCCTTGGTCGCACGCACGAACACGGTGTCGGACGAGAACGGCCCCTGGGCGTCGATGCCCTCCTGGCCGGCCTGCTCCACCGCCGGGCGGATGATCGCATCGTCCTCGTGGCCGAAATTGCCACCGTCGCCGGCATGCGGGTTCAGCCCGGCGACCGCGATCCGCGGCGCGGCGAACCCGGCCTCGCGCAACGTTTGGTGGGTCAGCCGGATGTTGGTCAGGACGCCCTCGGTGGTGATCAGTCCGGCGACCTGCGACAGCGGCACATGCGACGTCACCCGGGCGTTCCACAGGCCCTCAAGGATGTTGAACTCCTTGGCCGGGCAGTCGATGCCGAGGACTTCGTAGGTGTAGCCGACCTCGTCGTCATACGACGGATGGGCGAGCCGCATCGCCGCCTTGTTGAAGGGCGTGAAGCAGACGGCCTGCGCCTTTCCGGCGGCGGCGAGCTTCAGGCAGGCGCTGAAATTGGCGAGCGCGAATCGCCCGCCCGCCGCGGCGGCGAGCCCGCGCGTGATGGTCGCCGGGTCGAGGTGGCCGAGGTCGATCAGCACCGGGCGGACGCCGGGCACGATGGCCTCGTCGGGGCCGCATACAGCGATGTCGAGGGCAACACCGCTGTCGGCCGCGCCGCGCGCCAGCACGCGGCGATCGCCAACGACCACCAGGAATGCCGCCGCGCGGACATCGGGGTCGGCCAGCAGTTTGGCCGCCAACTCCGGCCCCACGCCGGCGGGATCGCCGATCGCCAGGGCTATGATGGGCTTCGCGACATGGCTTGATGCGACGGCGTTCATGGCGGCCTCCCTTGGCTTCGGAAGCGCCTTAGCATGACCGTTTTTGGCATACAAGCAGTCGGTATGTAGCATACAGGCATATTTCACGGGACCCGGCTTGCCCCTCGGGCCACCGCCGTCTCATACTTTATGGCTCTGGGCTGGTGCGGCACTGTATCGAGGACGACCGATGAACGAACAGGCGATCCTTCCGGTCGTGCGGCACTCGCTGCACGACGTGCTTGTCGAGCGCATTCGCGACATGATCATCGAGGGCCAACTGGAGGCCGGGTCGCGCATCCATGAGGGGCAGCTCGGGCTGGCCTTGGGCGTCTCGCGGACGCCGCTGCGCGAGGCGTTGAAGTTCGTGGCGAGCGAGGGGCTGATCGACCTCGTCCCCGGGCGCGGCGGGCTCGTCCGCCGGCTGACGCCACAGGACGTCCGCAACATGCTCGACGTGCTGACGGCGCTCGAAACCCTGGCCGGCCGCCAGGCCTGCCGGAACGCGACGGACACCCAGATCGCGGCGGTTCGTCACCTGCACGACCGGATGATGGGTTTCTACGCCGACCGGCAACGCCTGGAATATTACAAGCTGAATCAGGCGATCCACTCGGCGATCGCCGCCTTGTCCTGCAACGATTTCCTGGCCTCCATGCATGCCTCGATCCAGTCGCGGCTGAAGCGCATCCGGTTCATCGGCAACGAAACGCCCGAGCACTGGGCCGGCGCGGTGCGCGAGCACGGCGAGATGATCGCCGCCCTGGAGAGGCGCGACGAGGATGCGCTGACCGAGGTCCTGACCCGTCACGTCGAGGCGACCTGGACACGTGTTCAACCCGTCATTTGAGCCGGAGCAGCCGTGCGCCCAGGCAAGGAAAAGCCTCGCCAATCCATCGGGAAGGCGAGGCGACGGCAGGTAAACACCAATTGCGTTGACATCAACAGGGTGGGGGTGCACTCAAAAATGATGCCCGCGCTCCGGCCATGAGACCGGAGCATGGATAAGGGTGAGGTTTGGTTTGTACGGATGCGTTCAGGCTGGAGGTGGCGGCCATACGTGGGGGCTGCCCGGCATCGCAGATTTGCGAACAACAGGACGAAAGGTGCCTATGTCTGATCCAACTGAAAGCGACCGGCCGCACCCGTTGAGGCCGCAACCATCCAGTGCAATTCGATGCGTATTCCTCCATTGCTCCGGCCCAGTGCGCGACGTCCTGTTTGTGTGCCACGCAACCACGAATGTTTCCCTTGAGCTCAACAATGAATATAAAAATTGAGTCTATTATCCGGGGCTATATTGACGCCATCCACGATGGAATCGCAACGGGTTGGGTATACAATGTATCCGCCCCGGGGGTGCCACTAAATGTCGAACTGATAATAAATGGTGAAACCCAGGGGGCGGCGGTCGCCAACGGTTTAAGAAAGGATGTGACTGAAGCCGGCGTTCCAAATTCTCGTTGTGGCTTTGCTATTCCTCTGAGAACTATACGATCTCTTTCGGAATGTAAGACAATTGAAATTCGCACTACGGTGACACGTGCGTTTGTTATTGATGGCAAACAGTCCGATTTGGGAAAGTATGCTGGTCACATAGATTCGGCCTCTGCACGAGAAGTGGCTGGATGGGCCTGTGACCTGATCAATCCCGGGCAACCTCTGCACATAACAGTGTACCAGGGCGGAAAGCGGTACGGCGGCGGAGTGGCCGACGTGACGAGAGCGGACGTGTTGGAAGCGGGATATCCCAGCGCGCAATGCGGATTCCACATCCGTCTCGACGAACCCGTCGAACCGAACCTGGGTGTTCTTGTCATTGACGCCGACTCAGGGGAACTCATCTTAAGTGCGCAACCCGACTTAAGTGCGCAACCCGACGTTGAACCGCCAAAGAGTGTCGATATCCACGGCCATGTGGACAGTGTCAGCATATGGGGTGTTTCCGGCTGGTGCTTCGACAAAGCATCACCCGAAGACTTTCCTGCCCTGGAGGTGATCTGCAACGGCAACGTCATCGGCAAAGGTACGGCTGATCAGCCAAGGCCCGATGTTGTCGCCGCCGGCATATGGACAAAGCCCTGCGGCTTTACCATCGGCTTTACCGTTCCCCTGTCCGAAGTTACCGGCAATCCGCTTATCGTACGC
This sequence comes from Acetobacteraceae bacterium, assembly GCA_003164455.1. Taxonomy (GTDB): domain Bacteria; phylum Pseudomonadota; class Alphaproteobacteria; order Acetobacterales; family Acetobacteraceae; genus Rhodovastum. The sequence goes on along the minus strand of PLTJ01000311.1, from coordinate 7,212 downwards.
GAATCCGCATCTGGTTGCGAGGTCTCGGGAACCGGCGTTTCCGTGCTCACGGACAAACCAGTGGGCCTTGTGGACTCTATCGAGGGGGACTTCATTTCCGGCTGGGCCATTGACCCGCTGAACCCATCCGCGCCGATCGAGGCGCGGTGTGAAGGGCAGGTCATTGCAAGCGGCAAAGCCGACCTGCACCGCGACGACCTGGTGCCGTACGGATTCCCGGAGGCCGGCTTCCGACTGAGCATTATCGCAGATGTAAAACAACTTCTGGACAGAGACATTTTTGTCACCTTCACGGGCACTGACGTGGCGCTCAACGGAACGCCCGTCCGAATCCGTCAAAGCCGATCCTTGACGAAGTTCTTATCCCGCCAAGACAGGTACGCGCCGGATCTGATCGGACGGTTTCGCCGCAAAGCTGAATTTCTAAGAAAATCAGAGCTAATCTCAATAATTATACCAGTGTACAACACACCACAACAATGGCTACGAGAAGCGTTAGATAGCGTTTTGAGTCAATGGTCGCCTTGCTGGGAGCTTATCTGTGTGGATGATTGTTCGACCGATCCCGTAGTGCAGGAAATATTGACAGAATACAAGGAGAAGGATAAAAGGATCATCGTACTCTCGACCCCGGAGAACTCAGGCATCGCCGCAGCAACCAATTGGGGAATTCGAACAGCCACGGGCCAGCACGTTGCGTTTATGGACCATGACGACTGGCTCGAGCCGGATGCGGTTCATAGCCTATTAATGGCCACGAAACAGTCCGACGCGACTCTTATCTATTCTGATGAAATATTGACGTCGGTTAACATCAACAACATAATACAAGTTCGAGGGAGGCCCGCGTTTTCTCATGATTATTATTTGTCACACCCGTATTTTGTCCATCTCATATGTGTAAAGACAGACCTCGCACTGGCGGTCGGCGGCTGGGACGAAAGCATGAAGATTTCAGCTGATGTTGATTTTGTCTACCGGATTCTCGAGCGTTCGGATTTTGTTGCGCATATTCCCCGACCACTTTATCGGTGGCGTACGCACACTTCCAGTGCGGGCCACGCGCTATCGGCCAGGGCGCCGGAGGCCACGTTAAAGGCGCTGAAACGTCATGTAAAAAAACTTTCAGCCAGCGCCGTAGTCGCCTTGGGGTCTCAGTTCAACGAGTACGTCGTGACATGGCCAGATCCGGGCGGCAAAGTCCTTATTGTCATACCAACAAAGAACAAAGCCTCCCTTCTCCGTGTATGTATATCCTCGATTGAAAGAACGTGCGACACCGATCAATACCAGATTATGATAATTGACCACGAATCCGACGATCCTGAAACTCTTCAGTTGCTTGCTGAAATGGCAGAACGATACAAGGTAGTGCACTATCAGGGTCAGTTTAATTATGCGAAAATGAACAACCTTGCCTTGGATTATGCGGGTGGGGAATTTCCTTTTGTTTTATTTTTGAATAATGACATAGAGGCGTTGGACAAAGGTTGGATCGAAAGAATGCGGAGCCTCGCCGGGCGTTCGGACGTCGGTGCGGTTGGCCCGATGTTGCTTTACGCAGACGATCGGATTCAGCACGCCGGGGTATTGGTCGGCTTCAATGGCTCGGCCGACCACGCTCACAAATTCGTCGACGCCTTTGGCCCGGCGGGGAGAAACCCTGGTTATAACTGCTCGCTCACGGCCGTGCGCGACTATTCCGCCGTCACCGCGGCCTGTATGATGATGAGGACGGCGATATTCGCGTCTGTTGGAGGGTTTGATGAGAGCTTGACCATAGGCTTTAACGATACGGATTTGTGCCTCCGTGTGCGCGCTGCGGGGTTCGCAATCCTATACGATGGGCACACCGTGCTGCGTCATTATGAATCCGCGACCAGGCGGGGTACCGGGCAATTAAGCCACCCTGAAGACACCGCGCTTTTTCGCGAGAGATGGAAGGAACTGTTTGCTCGGGGTGATGAGTTCTATAGCCCACTCCTCTCCCCAACGGGAGTGGACCACATTCTCATTGACTCCGATGATTGCGACCTGACGTCGGTGACGCGCGTGCGGCCGGTAACACTGCGTCCGTTGGAACAGGCCCCTGCGCTGGCGACCGGCGGCCGCGCAGGAAAAGCGAGAGCACGTGGAAATGGTGCGCGAAAGAGAAAAGCCCGCGAGCGGAAATGAGCCGGAGTTCCCCGATGAACGACATCTCCGGTCGGGTGCTTTATTTTCGGCGCTGGTGAATTCATCTGTCAACGAGACGGCAGTGCGGCCAAGGGGTTCCCTGCGGTTGAAGGCTCGCACACAACTGCCTGTGCTGCAGGAGGCGCTGGGTGCCCGCACGATCCGAAAAGTGGCAACACCCTCTTGCTCCCGACGCCGCGGTTGTGGTAAGCTATTGTCGGATAACGGACGTCAGGCGAGTTTCAACAGAGGGCGGGATATTCCCGACGCAGGCGATCTAATGAAAAACGTCGATGTTGCACTTTCTGTATATGGAAAGCCGTACCAGACCGCCGTTTCTCTTCTGTCGTTATTGAAACATAGCGGAAGCCACATCGACAAAATATACTTCCAGGAGGAGCGTAACCAGCCATTCGGCGATTGTGTGTCCTTCATTTTGCCTTGGTTTTCTGATCATGATGTAGTCCACTATATTCCCCCGCTTCATCTTGGGTTGTGCCGCATGAAAGGGCCTGCGGATACGAAACGACTTTCTGACGAAAACTTTCGTCGTTCAATAAAATATCAACGGGCATGGGAAGATAGCGATAAGAACTATCTATTCATAATGCACAACGACTGCCTTTTTACTCAAGATATCGTCGGAGGTATGCTGCAAAGATTAGATGGGCAACCGTATGTCGGTGTAGGACACGTAGGGCAATGTTGGAATTGCCCGGCCAGCCACGCAAAGGTCTGCAACGGCGATTTGCATGAGAGCTATAATCCTAGCTACAGTGAGGTCATAGAACTGATAAAAAGCCATCCATCCCCGAGGACTAAACTCAATGATATCGATCCGGAATCGCCGATGCCGTTGCCAGAGTGTAGATTGAACGAATTCGCATGCATGATCAATATCGGGCGGGTCCGTCATTTGGTTGCCCCGCACGGTGATGTGCTACCGTTTGGGACGTGTGGGCTAGACATCGGCACGGATTGGTACAGGTCCATGGTGTGTCGTGGATACCGATTCTTGAATTGGTACGAAGGGATGACCCACAGTTGGTGCGGTGGGCCTGGTCACGTATCTGAGACGAACGAGGATCTGTATTTTCAGTTTGAACAAAAGGCGAGAGATTACCTTCAGAATTATTACAGTTTTGTAATTCCAAACTTCGAATCGCCCAGTCCCAGGACCCACCATCCGTCACTTTAGCGGACACTCCCGGAGTTTGGAGAGCGGCAAAGTGCGGAGCACAAGTTTGGCGGTAGGCTTGGTTGAGCGGTCAGCCGGCTAATCTGGGACACCAGATCAAACTGCGGGGGCAAGGACCTTAAATTTCCCGATTTGAGCCGCTGTCGACAGACTTTTTTCGGGCGGCAAGCGAAGTAACCGGGGTAGTGCGCCGGGCAGTTGGTGTCAGGCGGGCTGATCTCGACAGTGGGGGACGTCCGGGATATACGGCGCCGGCGGACCGCATGGGAGACAGCGTCTGGACGCGAGGGCCCCGGAATGTGGCGCGACAATCCTGCGCCGCCTGCGCGATCACGATATTCACCTTGATTGTCGCCGCGCACCCGGAAGGCCGTGAGACGCTTTTGCAGGTTCTGGCGAGGCCGAGATGAGGCTTCCCGGCCTGGCGGACGTGTTCGAGCGTGCAAAACAGATCTACCACTCACGCGTGAAGAGAGTTATTCCGATGTTCCTCGGTGCGCCGAGGATCCTGGAGGCGGAGAGCGCCGATGAGGTATTTCTCAACACCCATGGTCTCTCGAATGGGCGGTAATGGGCATTACCGGTTTTGGGGCTGGCGCGGGGGCGGCAACCCTTCCGCCGGTTTCGACGTGCGGCACGACACGGGCGTCGGGCAAGAGGGGAGTCGCGTGTTAGGCCGACCATCATGGAGCGGTTCGGGAATAGTCCCGGCCAGCAGGAGTTAGCTGTGACAACGACAACAAGACCGTATCAGTCGTTCGGCCCTTCCGGTGGCGACTCTGCGTCTCTGGAGAAGCTAAAGGCGATGCGCCTTCCAGACCTTGCGGGGAAGTCCGTCTTGGATTTGGGTTGCAATGAAGGCTTTTTTTGCTGGTACGCCTGGGCCGCTGGGGCATCTCGCGTGGTAGGCGTCGATAAAGAGGACAAATGGATCGAGCGTGCGCGGCTTCGGTGCCCGGCCGTGGAGTTTATTGTGTCAGATTGGCGGGAATGGGCCTCTGACGAACAGTTTGATGTCGTGATATTGGCGTCCGCCCTGCATTACGCCGACGATCAGGAATGGTTGCTCCATTTTGCCATGAGTCGCGTGGCAGCCGGAGGACTTCTGGTCCTTGAGATCGGCGTGGCAAACGGCGACGAGGATCAGTTTTGGAGCGCAAAACGGAGTATCGATACCCGCTCTTTCCCAACCAGGCGAAAGATTGAGGGAATTTTAGCCCGATACGCTTACAAGTATGTTGGCCTGAGCGTGAAACAGGAAGGAGATCCAGTTGCTCGGTGGGTTCTTCATTGTAGATGCCGCCAACCAATGGTGGTTTTGCTTTTGGGCGCAGGTTATAGCGGAAAATCTACTTTAGCTAGACTGCTCTCTGCCAAGGGCATCGATCTGGTTAGATTTGACGATTTTTTCACAGGTTTTTTGTCAAGACCGGGCTTTCTTGACGAAAATCTGAGAGAAATATTTACTAAATTCAATCCTCTCCTCCAGGGCGATAAAATTATAGTAGAGATATTTGAGTCTCCATCCACGGTGCAGAGCTTCGTTCGATGCCTGTTGCCGTCTAGTCCGCCTGAGATACTGGTCATCGATGGGTATGTCCCGGCGAAATTTCAGCGGGGGTTTATCGAGGAAGTAAAAAAATACGGTTACGTTGTCTGGAGCGCTGATTGCCAATCCGCTGAAATTTGGGAGGATCGAGATGGTCTACTTAACGAATTTATTGTTGTTTCAGACAATTTTGTCGTAAAGACAGATCGGATTGTCGGACACATCGATGCTGTACTTATAAGTGATAAGGGGTTAACCATTTCTGGCTGGGGAATTGATCCACTGGACAGGTCTCCTCTATCTGGCGTTATGCTAAAATCCGGTGATTACTTGGAGAATGTTTTGGTTTTACGCCAAGTTATGAGGAAGGATCTGGTTGAACGTGGTTACGTTTCCGAGGGTGCGGCGGCCGGGTTCGATTTATTTGTGAACTCCGATAGTGTTTTCTTTCGGTTATACGAGACAGAAGGCGCGGACGTCTTTGCTAAAACGGTGGAATTCATAGGATTGCATGCAAACAACGTGGCGGGGAAACTTTCCCTAACGCAACTTCCGTCGGTGGGCGGTTAACTGTCCGGGCCTCGTCTTCTGATGTACCCAAGGGGAAATCCATGACAGCGGAATCTGATGAGAACGCGACTATGCCGAGGGAAACCCTGGCATCGATTGCGCAGCGGCATGGGACGGACAAGGTCAGGTACTGCAACACCTACGAGCGCTATCTGGGCCCGCTGCGTGACCAACCGGTCAGGCTGTTCGAGATTGGGGTGGGCGGCTATAGCGATCCGGCAGCCGGCGGAGCATCGGTTCGCACTTGGAAGGAGTACTTTCCGCAAGGCGTCGTGTACGCGTTGGATTACTACGACAAATCCGCGCACGAGGAGGAAAGGATCCGAATCTTTCGAGGTAGCCAGACTGACCCGGATGTGCTCCATCGGATCCGGGCGGAGATGGAGCGGATGGATATCGTGCTCGACGATGGCAGCCACCGAAGTCCGGATGTTATTGCATCGTTTGAAATCCTGTTCCCGCTACTGGCGCCAGGAGGGCTTTATATCGTCGAGGACCTTGGCACGTCCTACTGGACCAGCTATGGGGGCAGTGAAGATCTGCTGGAGCCATCCACGTCGGTCTCGTACTTCAAGCGGCTCGTCGACGGCCTGCAATCGGCGTCGTTTCGGCATAGCTACGTGCCGAGCTATGCCGACCTGAACGCGGCGTTCGTCCATTTTTACCCGAATTTGGTGATCATTCGGAAAAAGTGAGCCGTCGGAAGAGGAAGGCTGAGGACACACCGGCACCCCGGCGCGGGCGCCGGAGCGGGCGTAAAGATTCCCGACAGGCGTCCCCGGATCAGCCGGCCTTACGGCGACGGACCACTAGGCCGAGGCCGAGCAGGGCGACGCCGAGCAGCGCCATGGAGGCCGGTTCGGGAACGGGGTCCTGGCTGACTCCGATGTTGTCGACGGTGATGGCGTCACCGCTGGCTTCCAGGAAGCCGAAATCGATGTCGTACAATGCACTGGTTGCCGGCGTGAAGGTGAAGGTCTCCGCAATATAGCCGTTGGTGTTGGCAACAGCGGTGCTGATCTGAGAAGAAGTGAAAGTAACAACGTCCGTAGGGGTAGTGGTGGCGACGATACTGGCAGACGGCCCGAAGCTGAAGCCGATCTCGTCGGCCGTGCTGGCCGATGTCGGCCTCACTTCCATCGTGACGGTCACGAGCTCGCCGGCCACCATGCTGAGGGTTTTCAGCGCGATATATGCCCAGGTGGTGGTCGAGCCGGTAACGACGTCGCCATAATACGAGCCGGCGTATGCCTTGCCGCCGCTAGCATTGATCGAGAACGTCGCCGGCCGGGCGAAGCCGGCACTCGCCGTCCATTGGCTCGCGGTCTCCCCCGTGCTCTCGAAGCCGCCAAAACTGGTGGGGCTGATGAGGATCACGGTGCTTGCTTGCGCCACCCCGGCTCCGGCGAGCAGCATGGCAAGAACGGCGGCCGCTTTGAAAGGCGTCATTGCACGGGTCTTCCTGTTTGACATCCCGATCTGGCTCATGGGTCAACGGTAAGCATATAGCGTGCCATTTCAGACAATCGGTCAAAATCAAGATACTAGAGAGGAGCTCACGGGGAAGTGGGGCTGAATCTGTAAAATTTTCCGACGGGGCGGGGGTTCCCTCGACCTCCCGCGTGCTGGCCGTACCGATTACGGGGTCAACGAGGCGGCTGTCGCCTGCATGTATGACCGCGCGCGCGCCGGGTCGGTGATCAGGACGACGTTAGGGATG
>PLTJ01000227.1 GCA_003164455.1 Acetobacteraceae bacterium | reverse complement strand
CCAATTTAGCCCCCTTCGGCCCTTGATATGGGTCACTTACGATTCCGATGCTAGGCTCGGATTTCACTTACGATGCAGCAGACTGCATTAATCCACTCAATCTGAACGGTTCGTGTCATGCGCGTCAAACCACCAGTCGAGAAGCCCCCAGAAGACGATCATAAGCACGATGCCGATGATCGTCCCGAGGGCCGAGGCCAGAATCGTGCCCCAATTCACGACGCCTTCTTACCGATCAGTTGCGGATTTTGCTGCGCTGCTACCGTCACTGTTCCGCCCATGCCGACGAAGTCTGTCATGAGCTGGTTGAAGTCAAAACCGTTCGGCGCACGCTGGGTAGCGCGGCTGATGACCTCGGGCGTAATGACTGTGAATAGCTGGCCACCCGCAGTCGCCACAGCGTACTTCGCCATCGCGGTGTAGGTGATCTTTCCGTTCATAGCCCAAGTCTCGACGCCGACGCCGGTCTCGTCCCACGACGCCGAACCAAAGCAGTGGTTCTGATCCATGTCGGGGTCACCCGCTACGTCCCAGACGAAGCCCGGCGCGGCAGCGATCGGGTGTGTCCACTCGTCCGGCAGCGCCACTCCGAACATTAGGTTCTCGAACAGCCAAATCGCCGAAGCGCATTCCTTCGCGTTGGTCGCATCGATCGAGAGGAATCCGGAAATCTTGTGCTGCGGCTCGATGAACCCGGTCGAAACCCAGTAGTCCAACGCCGTGTTTTCGTCGCAGCCCTGATCGGTCGAGGGATCGTTCGGGTCATAGCCGCCGATTGCTCCGTATTCCTTGATGATGTCGGCGCTGTCGAAGATGACCGGCGTCCCGGTCGCGTTGCCAGTGAAGACGCCGATCGCATGCGCCATCCAGGCGATCACACAGTCGCCGAGCTGATCGTTGCCATACATTTGCGACAGCGCCGACGCAGCATTCGGCCGGTAGTCGCCCGATGACGGCGCTTCGGGGAAGCTCAACTGCTGGTAGTCCTTGAACCGCATGCAGGTCTTTGGCGCGATCATCCTGCGGCGACCGAATTTGAACGGGAATGACATCGGGGGGCTCCTGCCGTATTTGTAAGGGAATACCATTGTTATGTCTCTGGAAAGTTCAACATCCACGCGGTCAGGGTCGCGCTGTCTGCCACGCTTATGGGGAAGGTCATCGACTCTGGCCCGACGTTGAAGGTCATCGACTCTGGCCCAACATTCACGGAAACGGCCAGAGTCATGAACCAGACTTCTGTATTCCCGGAAATGTTGTTTGCCGTTTGCCGCATGCCAGTTATGACGTATGCATTGTTCAAGGTTGCAGGATCGGCATTTGGGTCGGTTCCCGCCGCCCACTCAGTTACGTTGATCCCTGCCGAATTCGGTCCGGTCAGCATGCCGGCGAAGACATAGTGGCTCCCGTCCGCCGTATCGCTGGTGAGAGAGAACGCCGCGCTCGGCGGCAGCGCATCTTGTTGGCTCATTACCACCTCCCCGTGAATTTATCCCAAATCCATGGAACGACGCCCCACGCTACCACCCAAAACACGAGGTACAGGAACACGGCGAGTCCTAAGACCGACGCGCCCACCTTGAGGATGGTCAGCATGGGGTGCTTTCTCGTCTCACGAGTGCTTAACGGCCGCCTCGATTACAGACGATCAAGGACGTGCGCCTTCACCCAAGCGAGAGCCTGGTCCATGGTGGCTTTCGCCTGCGCGACCTCGGGGCTGTCCTCAAGCGTCCCGACCAAGGTCTTGAAGTTCGCCGCGATGGTCTCAGCTTGAGCGACGACGTTCTTGGCAATGTCTTGGATATCTTGGGTAACGGTAGGCATGACATTTGTCCTTTCGTTTGTGTTGGCGCCCGGCCAACGCGGGGAAATTACAGGAACTCAGGTTCCGTATGGCCCGAAGTGGAAGACGACAACCTTCGCCCTTTGGCCCGTGGCCTTCATGCTCGCAGTCTGCGACGACACCGTGATGGTGCCCGATCCGCCAATGTTTGAAATGGCCGCAACGGCGGCGGCCACGTCGGCGGAGAATGCCGGGCAGTCGGCAGTAACGCTGGTGATCAGCCCATTGACCTCTGTACTGATGGCGACGCCGCCGGGGATCAATCCCGCGACGACCACAACAGCGGAAGCGCCAGCTCCCAGCGCCGTGCAAGCGGCGTTGATGTTGGCCTCGACCTGGGCCGACGTGCAGCCGGCAATCAGGATAGTCGCCGAGGCGGTACATGCGAGGAGCAACTTTTTCATGACATTTCCCTTCTTGAGTTTCACTTCAAAGCGTGATCGATCGCCGCGCGACGCCATTATCGGAACGGTTGACCGTTTGGATCAGCGCGTATTCTCCTATTGTGCGCCGAAGCGCGGGTTACTTCGTCGGGATGACGGTGCCGGACTGGTTCGTGATGGCGGACCAGATCGACACAGCCGCCGTGGCGACCGCCGTGGCGATGATCGTGTCCGTGTCCGTCGTTCCAAGCCCGTAATGCGTGGCAAGCGCCACGACGCCGGGGATCAGCGCGCGGATGATGCCGCCGATCTGATCGCTATTGGGTAACATAGTTGCTCTCCTCAGTCTAGCCGGGGGAGGAGGATTCCGCGCGGCCCCGGCGAGCAGTCTCCGCGCGGTGTTCTTATTCTCCTAACCGCCCATCCTTGGCAAATGCAGACCACCAAGGCACGAGATCAGGTCAAAGCAGAGATAGATGAGGAATATTGCGACCGCCGCCCACAGCACAATCCTAAGGACGGCGACGATGATCGCGCCGGCCGCACCGGCGAACGTCAGTACATACGGCAGGAGTAGTTGTATGATCGCCACGATCGCACAGACTATGACGACCCAGACGAGGAACTGCTCCAGCCAGCCTAGTGAGAAACACATGGCGACGCTCCTTTTCTTGCTCGGAGACCGCCGGGCTCGGTTGGCTTATCCCCCAACCACTAGAATGTATGCCGTCCAGACGATGATAGCGTCAACAAAGAGCGCGCCGTAGCCCGTGATCATCGCTCACCCCTGCGGCGGGTTGTCAGCCAGGATCGATGGGGTGGCCTTGAAATACAGGTCCCAAGCGTCGGCCATCATTCCGCGACGGATATCCGCAAACGGGGCGCTGGCGCCTTCGTAATTCGTGCAGACCAATTGCGACGCGGCATTCACCGTCGTCGCGGCGCAAGCCTCGGCCCAGATCTTCTTGTAGGCATTTTGGAGTTCCCACCAGGCTGCCTCGACATGGTGCTCAATCAGCGGATCGTGCCGAACGTCGATCCCGGTCGCCGCTAGAATTGCTGCGCCGCGTGGTTCCCACCACCATTGCTGGAGCCCGAAAGCGCGGTCCTGATCGCCGACGAGCGTCACATTGAACCCGCATTCGGCCTGGCCGTTAGCGACCATACCGACAGCAGCAATCCAAGGGGCGCCCAGCGCCAGCCATTTGTTCATGCAGCGCGCGGACAGCGTGAAAAATGAACTGCCCGCGGGCGGCCAAGGCGGCGGAGGCGGAATAACATCGCTGTCTTTGCGGACGTCGAACGTCGCCACGAAGCCGGCGGGTGCGGGCGCAGCCAGCGTCAGCCTCATTAAGGCCGGCGGCGCGTCATCCAGCGCCCACACCGGTAGCGGATCGGGTAGCGTCATGTATGCCGCCGTAACCCGAGCGACATAGGCTGTCCAGACTACAGGATCGCGAGTCGGATCGACGTGGCCGCCGCCTGCTACTCCAAGTGCGTAGTGTGATGTGAAGCCCGGACGCTTCCCACCAAGAGCGTCCTGGCAGGGAATGTTGAACTTCTTGAGCAGCCACGCGACGATATTGGCGTCGGCGTTCAGCTCGCCGGGCGTAAAGCCCTTGGCCATAAATCCGGACATCTCGACGCCGATCGAGCGCGAGTTGAACGATACGACGTGCCACGCCTTCTTGAGCAGCGGCACCATCTGCGTGCATCCGGACCCGTCGTCGTTGAGCACCAGATGCGCGCTGACGCTGGACTGGCCGCGCTGCGCCATGAATGTAGCGATCGATCCGAGGTACGACCCCTCGCAGTCGTGAATGACCACGAGGTCGATCGTCGCCGGGACGCGCTCGCTCCAATTCGGCGAGGGCGTCTGATTGAGCGGCGGGAGAGCGAAGGCCATAATCAGGTTCCCCTGTGATCTTCATANNATCATGCCCCACGCCCCGCCGGTCAGCAGCAGACCCGCGATGATGTCCGTTGCCCAGTTGCCGAAGACATTGAACCCCCACGCTAGCACCAGCGCGAGGCCGATCAGGAACGCGGCGAGTGAGAGGGCGAGCTTGGGCATAGCCTCACGTCCTCACGAAAATCAGTGAGCGGCGCGACACGAAGGCGCGACCAACGCGATGGCCCCAATTTCCACTGACAACCTCAACCCGGTCGCCGAGCGACGCGACGACAACGCCGACGTGATAGGCGCCACGGCGGCCCATGAACACGGCGAGATCGCCCGGTCGCCCGACACTACGCGGCCCGTAAGAGAGTGCCGCGCCAGCCATGCGGTTTGCCAGCGGCGGCTTGCCGGCGCGTTGAAGCCAGAACGACACTGCGTCGGCGCACCACGCCCCCGGTAGTGACGTGAACTTGCCCGAGCCGACGTAGCGCGCCGCCTCGGCGACCAAGTCCGAGCCGGTTCGCCAGGTCGCCACACCAGCGCCCCACGCCGCCCGCGCGGCGATCGCCGGCGCGCCATCGGTGAGGCCCGGCGCGGCAAACGCCGCTGCGGCTGACTTGGAGAGTGCCGGCGCTCGCCGATGATGCGCGCCATAGTGCCCCCGGTGATGGGCGTGATGGACTCGGGCTTCGGCTGCGCTGGACAGGCAAACGCACACGGCGAGCGCCAAGGCCACCAGCGGGGCGCGTAGGGCCTTCATACCGTCGCATTTCGTCCGCATCAGTAGACGTCCTTTATGTAAGTTTGGTTTGCATCATGGAACCGAGCTGTCGGTCGCGACGCCGGCGACGATCCCGACGCACCCGCCGGCCCGCGCCGCGTGAGCACTGCCGCCATGTCAAAGATGGAAGCTGAAGCGTCATTGCGACCTCAGTGAATGTCCTTTGTGTACGTCGGCTGCGTCGTCGTCCATGTTACCACGTAACTCTCGTTCGGCCCAAGATCGATGACGCATGGGACGGTCGCAACGGTGTTCTGACAAATCAGATGAAAGCCGCGCGCATCAGATACCCGAGCCCATGAGATTGTATTGCGCATTCGCGCCCGTCCCGTAGACCCACACCAGCTCGTAGAGCTTGTTCTGAACGAGGCTGATCGCGGTGGTCAGGCCGTTGATCGTGCCGCCCGATCCGGCCTGGATCGTCCCTGCGTGGCCGGACAGGACGAACTTGACGCCGATCGCGCTGGTCAGGCTCGCCGGAGCCGTGATCGCAGTGGCGGAACTCGAACTGAGTTGGAGGACCGTTCCGCTGTCGTCGGTGCTGAGGGTGTAGGTAGTCGCCGCGCTATAGTTGACGTGGTTGAGGTTCCCCCACAGCGCGTCCTCGCCGAGGAAATTCGCGTTGGGCGGGAACTCGATCGACGAGCTACCGGGCTCATAGATTTCCGGGTCGCTAAAGGTCCCAGCGGCATTGAGCGTCGCGAGCGCCGCCGTCGAGAAGGCCCAGGAGCCGCCGCCCGTCGTCGTAAAGTTGAACGGCTGAATGCCGCCGGACGAGTAACTGCCGTGTCTGACATTGACGTTCCACAGCGGCGTCGAGGCGACGCTGGTGGTGAACTGCACCCACGCCGGGAACGTCGTCTGCCCGGAACTGTAGAAGGCCCGCGTGCCAAGGAACTGGATTTGTGGCCGCGTCGAATTGGTGCTCGACGTGACCCTGATCAGGATGGGACAGCTATCGAGATAGGTGTCGCGGAACGTGTTGCCGTAGCCGTCGTAGATGATCCCATAGGGGTTCGCGGTCGGGCACGTGCCGGAGCAATTCTGATAGACGTGGACATTGGCGAAAGAGAGATTGTTCGATTGATAGTCGACATACATCGGCACCAGCGTGTCGGCGAAATTGCTATCGCTGATGATGCTGTCATAGGCGTCGAAGAACGCGATCGCCATGCCGTTCTGGTTGGCCGCGACGCCGAACTCTGCATCGCCCGACAACCATTCCTGGCTGTCGATGCCATGGCCGGTGATCGCAAAACCGTTCGCCAACACGATGCCGTTGCCGTCCACTTTCCAGCGGCGGCAGTTCACGTTGGTGAAGAAGATGTTGTAGTTCTCGCCGGTCCCGTAAATGCATTGGACGCTCTGGATCCGATTGGCGTCGATCGTCACATTGGTCAGGGTGACGAAGCCGGGATCGTTGAAGTAAAGGACGCCGTTGGTCCCGTAGCTTAGCAGCGTCGCGCTGCCGCCAAGCCAGCTTCCGCCGGCAAGCGCGGTGAACTGAATGTCGCTCAGCGCCATGTAGCTCGGCACGGTCAGCGGCAGCGACGTCGCGTAGGTCTTGCCCAGGCCAGTGACGGGATATTGATTATTGTAAGCCGGCGTCGGCAGCGTCGCGACATAGGCGAACATCGCCTTGAGCGCCGTGCTGTCATCGGTCGAGCCGTTGCCGACCGCGCCCCAGATGCGCGGGTCGAGNNCGGACGACGTATAGAGCACGGCCGGACTGTCGCCGACAGCGGCGTAGCCGAGACGCAGGACTCCTGTCGAGTAGGTTGATGCAAGGGCCGAGAGGGCTGTATTGTTAGAGACGGTTGGCGCCGTCGCTAGCAGTGTTTGAACCTGAGTAACGGTCAGGTCTTGGGCGTTGGCGGGTGCGGTGGTCGCATTCCCCTTGATCGTCATCGCCGCCATCTGCGCGGCTTTAGCATTGGTCACGGCGTTGTTGACGAGGCCCGCAGTCGGCAGCCCCGTCGCATTGGTCAGATCAATCGCTGGGCCAGTGCCGAACACCAGCGGCCCCGTCCCCGT
>PLTJ01000391.1 GCA_003164455.1 Acetobacteraceae bacterium | reverse complement strand
CCTCGGTCAGCGGCACGTAGCCGGATGGCGGCAACCAGCCGAGTTTCACCGAAACAAGGAGAATAAGCATGATGCCGAGCCAGAAATTCGGCGTCGACAGCCCGGCCAGCCCGATGCCGTTGGCGATATAGTCGAGCGGCCGGTTCTTGTAGACGGCGGACAGGATGCCGAGCGGCACGCCGATGCTCACGGCGATGACGAACGCCATGGCGCCGAGCTGCAACGTCACCGGCAGCTTGGTCAGCACCAGTTGGGCCACGGGCTGGCGGATGCGCCAGGAGAACCCGAGGTCGCCTTGCAGCACGTGGCCGATCCAGTGGAAATATTGCACGGGCAGCGCCCGGTCGAGCCACAGCTCGGCGCGGATCTGCGCCAGCACCGCCGGGTCGCGCTCCTCGCCGGCGAGCACCAGGGCGGGGTCGCCGGGCATCAGCTGTTGCAGGCAGAACACGAGAACGGAAACCAGCAGCAGCGTCGGGATGACCTGCGCCAGCCGGATGCCGAGTTGGCCTCTCATTTGGCCAGTTTCAGCCCGGCGAGGCGGATCAGGCCGTCGGGCACCGGCACGAAGCCGGAAATTTTCGCCGACATGCCCATGAGGAGCTGTGGTGAATAGAGATACATGATCGGCAGGTCCTGTTCCGTCTGCACCGCCACTTTCGCATACAACGCCTGGCGGGTGGCAAGATCGGTGGTGGCCCGGGCGCCGTCCAGCCAGGNNTTGCCGTCGGCATCGGGACGGCCGGACCAGCCGATCAGGTAGGCCTCGAAGTCGCCGCGGTCGGCCGCGTCGAGGCCGGAGGCGAACTCGACCTGCTGCACCGTCACGTCGAAACCGGCCTCGGCGGCCATGGCCTGGATCACCTCGCCGGTCTGCCGCGTATCCGGGCCGTTGGCCACGGTGAGCACCACCGGCACCGGCAAGCTCACGCCGGCCTCGGCCAGCAGCTTGCGGGCGGCAGCCAGATCGCGCGCCGGCGGCTTGACGTCGGCGTCATAGAAGGGGCTGGCCGGCGGCACCGCCTGGGCGATCGGCGTTTGCACGCCGTTATAGACCACCTGCACCAGCGCCGTGCGATCGATGGCAAGCTCGAACGCCTTGCGCACCCGGGCGTCCCGGCCCAGCGGGGTATTGGCGCGCGCGCCATGGGCAACGTTGAAGTTGATGCTCTGGTAGCCCAGCCAGGGATAGATCATCAGCCGCAGATGGGGGTCTGCGCGCACCGCGTCGGCGTCGGTGGGCTGGATCCGTTCGGCCAGGTCCACGGTGCCGGACTGCAGGTTGGCGAGTTTCGCCGTGCTGTTGACGATCGGCAGATAGACGACGCGGGCAAAATGGATGTTGCCGGCGTCCCAGTAGGCCGGGAACCGGTCCAGCACGATACGGTCCTGCGCCACCCGCTCGGTGAAGCTGAAGGGTCCGGCGCAGACCGGATGGGTGCCGAAATCCTTGCCGGCCGCTTCAGCCGCCTTGGGCGAGACGATCATGCCGGCGCGGTCGGCGAGTTGGCTCAGGAACGGCGCGGAGGGTTCCTTCAGCACCAGCCGCACGGTGGCGGGATCGACCACCTCGGCGCGGTCGAGGACGGAAATCTCGCCGCGGCGGCTGCTGCCCGGCATGGTGAGGTGCCGCATCAGGCTGTACGCCACGGCGGCGGCATCCATCGGTGTGCCGTCATGGAAGGTGACGCCGGGGCGCAGCTTCATCACCAGGGTGCGGTTGTCGGCCCATTGCCAGGAGGTCGCGAGCTGCGGGACAATCTCCAGCTTCTCGTTGACATCCACCAGCTTGTCGCACAACCCGGCGAACACGATGCGCCCGACATAGGTGCGCGCGAGCGTCGGGTCGAGGAGGTCCGCGTCCTCATTGAGCGCGATCCGCAGGGTCTGGTCGGGCGGGGTCTGGGCGTGTGCGGGCAGGGCAAGCAGCGCCGTTGCGGCGGCGGCGAGCAGGAACTGACGCATCGCGGGGCCCCCTTTCGGGATTGTTGATTGCCGCCGGATCTGCCGGCCCGGGGCTGGTCTGGCAAGCGCCGTGCCATTCCTCAATCGTCGCGGCGCAGCCGGCTTGGCAGCAGTTCGCCGTGGCTTTCGAGTACCGGATAGGCAGCGGCGGCGACCAGATGCGCGTTCACGCGGCGGATGTCGCGCAGCAGGTCGAGGTGCAGTGCGCTGGTCTCGGCGGCATCGCCGGCGCGCATGGCGGCGAAATGCGCCGTCGTGGCGGCCGTCTCCAGGTTGCGGAAGATCTGCTTCTCCTCGACCAGCAGGCGGGCGGTGCGGGTGTCGGCGTTGACGAACAACGAGGCGGCCATGCGCAGATTGGCCAGCACACGATCGAGCGCGCCGGTCAGGTCGCCCTGCTGCTCGGCCGACAGCGGCCGGCCGCGCTTGATGCTGCGCCCGGCGATGACCAGCAGGTTGCGGTCCACCACATCGCCGGCGTGCTCCATGTTGGTGGCGAAGGTCAGGATCTCGCCGGCGCGGCGATGGTCGGCCTCGCTCATCGCCTCGCCGTCGAGCCCGACCAGGTAGCTGCGGATGGCGGCGTTCAGGCGATCGAGCACGTCGTCGAGCCGGCGCGCCTCGATGATGCGGCGGCGGTCGCCGCGGATCAGCCCGTCGGCCAGACCGGTGAGCATCGCCTCCAGCACGTCGGCCAGCCGCAGCGCCTCGCGGGCGGCGCCGC
>PLTJ01000393.1 GCA_003164455.1 Acetobacteraceae bacterium | reverse complement strand
CGCCGGCCAATGTGATCTCGATGCACGTGGGTGCGACCGGAGTTGCCGGCACCAACGGGACCTCGCTGACGATCGGCACGAACCCCGGCGCAGCAGCAACCAGCCTGCTTGCCTCCGCGCCGGTCAGATCACGACACGCCGCGCGTCGCCAGCCGAACACCTGCTGAGGGCAGAGCTGCCACCGTCGGGCGACCTCAGACACGCGCGCACCCGGCGCCAGTGTCTCCCCAACAATCCGATCCTTCTCCGCCCCCGACCAGCGCCGACGACGACCAGGTCCCGTCAGAACCTCAACACGTCGGTAGCCGACCTTCGCGTCGTCATTAACGTCGTCCATAATGATAGCTCGAAGCCCCCTGCCAAAGGACTATCAAGCACATTCCTCATCGACGTCGGAACGAGGGCTTCAGAGCACCGCTTACAGAGGGAACCAGATTCGGGATGTGCATCTGTGCCGCCACTCCCGGCGGGAGAAACTCATCACGAAAGAACGCCAAGGCGGTGACGATACCGAGCGCGCCCGTTACGAGCCACGCCCAAAGTGGACGAAGCACGATCATGTGGAAGTGACTCCATCGGCGCCGCATCGGGGCAGGCATGTCCGGCTCTCTCCCGTCGCATATGCAACGGCAGCCCGTCGATGCAACGGCGCCAAATCTCCACTGGATTGCAGACGTATATGGTGTTCTGTCCCGCTATGCGGGATGCCGGTCTGGTGGCGGTTGCTACATAATACCGTACGCATCGAACCAGGACCCCACCTCAAAACGGCAGCACAAAGCTGAAATTGCAACCGGAATCGGCAGACAGGTGGGGTCCCGATCAGCGCCGATCGGGACCCCACAAAGGCCGCAGTTTATCTGGCGAATTCAAAGCCTTATTCGACATCGGCGCTGGGGTCGCGTCGGCATGCCGGATCACAGTATACCTGTCGATTATTCGGGTGGGCGCGGCTTCAGTGTCAACGGATCTCGATAAAATTAGCCCTTCTTATAATTGAGTTAAAACTTTCTAATAAATTCTTGATCTGATTTGTAATCAGTCTATCTTTCTTTTTTGGCACGACATGAGGCGATGTGTCGAAGATCAGGGAGAGAGCATCTGGATAGTGATTGCCGTCTTGCCACTGCCGGCAGCGAGCTTGTTTGACTGGTCCGGGATCGCCCGCCAGCGATTTGAAACGTTCTGCGGCAGCCTAAAGGAGGGGCGCGATGACCACCAGGTTGGAAAAAGATTCGCTCGGGGAAATGCCAATCCCCGAGAAAGCCTACTATGGTATTCAAACGACGCGCGCCACGCAGAACTTTGCCGTATCTGGGCATGCGATCGACGAGCTGCCGGTCTTCATCGGGGCGATCGCCGTCATCAAGAAGGCGGCAGCCCTGGCCAACCGCGACATCGGCGTGCTTGATGACCGCTTGGCCGGGGCAATCTGCCAGGCCGCTGACGAAATCATCGAGGGCCGGTTCGGCGACGCATTCCCGATCGACATCTTCCAGGGCGGCGGCAGCACGTCGACAAATATGAACGTCAACGAGGTGATAGCGAACCGGGCAAACGAAATCCTGACCGGGCAAAAAGGGTACGACACGGTCCATCCCAATACCCATGTCAACATGGGGCAATCGACCAATGACGTCATCCCGTCGGCGATGAGTTTGTCGTGCCATCGCTACATTACCGATCTTCTGGGCAGCCTGACGGTGCTGGAGCGGAGTCTGTCCGCAAAGGTGGAGGAATTCGCCGATGCGGTGAAGGTGGCCCGCACCTGCATCCAGGATGCCGTGCCGATCACCCTGGGGCAGGAATTCGGTGGCTACCTTGCCTTTGTCCGGCGCCAAAGGGAAAAGCTGGCCAAGGCCCGGGATACCTGCGTCGAACTGCCGTTGGGGGCCACCGCAGTGGGCACCGGATTGGGGGCCTTTCAGGGCTATCACGCCGCCGTCTTCCAGCACCTGGCCGAATTGACCGGCCTTCCGGTGTGCCAGAAACAGGATCTGTTCGACGGTCTGCAGAACGCTGACTCGTACCTCGATGTCTCGGGTGCCCTGAAAAGCTTAGCGACTGGCTTGGGCAAGATGGCGAGAGACCTGCGCCTGATGTCGTCGGGTCCACGGTCCGGCTTCAACGAGATAGGAATTCCGGCCGTGCAGCCGGGTTCGTCCATCATGCCCGGCAAGATCAACCCGGTCATGCCCGAGTTGATCAACCAGATCTGCTATCAGGTGTGCGGCAACGACGTTGCGATCACTATGGCCGCCGAGGGCGGCGAACTGGATCTCAATGTTTGGGAGCCGGTCATCATCAAGTGCCTGTCCGAATCCTTTCGCCTGTTGACCAACGGAATCCTGCGCTTCGTCGATTACTGCGTCGACGGAATCACGGCCAACCGGGCGGCTTGCCGGGACCACGCCGAAAACTGCCTGGCCATTTCCACGGTCATCGCCGCGGTGTTCGGCTATGACACGGGAACGGTCGTCGCAAAGGAGGCCTATCGCACTGGCAGGACGGTCAGGGATGTCGCGATCGCTTTGGAACTGCTGAGCCCGGAGGATGCCGACGCGCTACTGAACCCGCTGATGCTGACCGACCAAGCGCAGAGCGGCGCTGTGCTGGCGATGCGGAAACGGCAACTAGTTGTTGTTGCCAAGGAGGTTGTCCTTGGTGATGCGGGAGATGGGGGGTTTCCCGCCGAGGGCTGAGTGGGGTCGGTGGTGATTGTAGCTGGTGATCCAGGGCAGCATGGCGGCGGCGCGCTCGGCTGAGGTTTGGAAGGGCTGAGCGTAGGCCCATTCGCGCAGGCTGGTTTGGATGAAGCGCTCGGCTTTGCCGTTGGTGCGTGGCGTGTAGG
>PLTJ01000234.1 GCA_003164455.1 Acetobacteraceae bacterium | reverse complement strand
TCCGGGATGGCCCGTGGTCGACAGTGGCGCGTAGATGGTCCAGCCCGCGCCGACGCCGTTGGCGCCCGGTTCACCCTCGACGAAGGTGGAGGTCAACAGCAGCGCGAAGGAGGCCGGCAGCAGCCAGAACGAGATGTTGTTCATGCGCGGGAACGCCATGTCGGGCGCGCCGAGCATCAGCGGCACGAACCAGTTGCCGAAGCCGCCGATCAGCGCCGGCATGACGGTGAAGAAGATCATCAGCAGGCCATGCGCGGTAACCACCGCATTCCATTGCTGGCCGCTGGTGAAGTATTGCATGCCGGGGCGTTGCAACTCCATCCGCATCAGCACCGACAACGACCCGCCCACCAGTCCGCCGCACAGGGCGAAGATCAGGTAGAGCGTGCCGATGTCCTTGTGGTTGGTGCTGAACAGCCAGCGGGTGACGAACCCGGGCGCGTGCCCGTGATGGTCGGCATGGCCGACGTGGTCGCGTGTCGTGACGCTCATGTCTGCCTTTCCCTCTCGCGCCGGCCGGTCACTGCGCCGCCGCGGCAAGGCGGACGCGCGGCTCCGCCGGTGCGGCGTCGGATGACGTCGTCCGGGCCTGCGTCACCCAGGCGGCGAACGCCTCGGGGGTCAGCGCCTTGACCGAGATCGGCATCATGCTGTGGTTGGTGCCGCAGATCTGATTGCATTCGCCGTAGTAGGTGCCGGGCTGGTCCACCTTCATCCAGGTCTCGATCGTTCGCCCCGGAATGGCATAACGCTGCACGCCAAGGCTGGGGATGAAGAAGCTGTGGATCACATCGGCTGAGGTCGTCAGGATGCGGATGTTCTTGCCTGTCGGCACCACCATCTGGTTGTCGACGTCGAGCAGGCGAAGCTGCCCGGGCTTGAGCTGGTCTTCCGCCACCATGTAGCTGGAGAAGTCCAGACCACCACTGTCCGGGTACGTGTATTCCCAGTACCACTGGTGGCCGGTCACCTTGATCGTCAGGTCGGCGTGCTGGGTGCGGTCCTCGAAATACACCAGGCGGAAGCTCGGGATCGCGATCACCACCAGGATCAGCACCGGGATGACCGTCCAGGCCATTTCCAGCACGGTGTTGTGGCTGGTCTGGCTCGGATTGGGGTTACGGCGCACGTTGTAGCGGAACATCACCCAGCCCAGCAGGCCGGCGACGAACAGCGTGATGACGGTGACGATAATCAGCACCAGGTCGTGCAGCGACTCGATGGCCTGCTGCACCGGGCTGTGCGCCGCCTGCATGCCGATCTGCCAGGGCCGCGGCATCTGCGCCGCGGCCTCGCCGGCAACGGCGAAGGCTCCTGTGGCGATGACGATGAGCGCCAACCCAAACCGCCGGACGACAGGCATCGTCTGACAATCCCCCATTCAACGCGGGGTACGAACCCCGGATTCCTGGGGATGGGCTACAGGACTGTTTGATCTAGATCAAGCCCGTTTCGGTTGAAACCTGTCCGGGCGGCAAAATTTACCCGCCGTCCGCTCAATTCGGCAGTTGCACCAGCGTGAACAGGCCGAACGGCGGCATGGGACGCAGGGTCGCGCGACCGCGGTCCTCATCGCGCAGCAGGGCTTCGAGGGCGAAATCGGGATGCCAGCCGAGCTTGCGGGAGGCGGGCGCCAATGCCCGCTCCACCCACCAGCGCGGTCCACTCTCGGCGGCAAAGTGGTTCACGAACAGGATATGCCCCCCCGGCCGCACCACCCGCCGCATCTCCGCCAGCAGGCGGCGCGGGCTCGGAACCACGGAGGCGACAAACATCGCCACCGCGATGTCGAAGCTCGCGGCGGAAAAGCTGGTCGCTTCGGCGTCCATTTCCAGCAGCGCGGAGACATTCGTCAACTGCTCGTGGGCCACCCGGGCGCGCGCGCGCGCCAGCATTTCGGCCGACAGATCGATGCCGATGATGCGCTTTTCCGGCCGGTAACGCGGCAACGCCAGCCCGGTTCCGACCCCCATCTCGAGCACCCGCGAACCCGGCAACCGATTTGTTTCCGCGACGGCGCGCCGGCGTGCCCAGGCGGAAACCCCGCCGAACGAACTGTCGTAGAAGCTCGCCCAGCGCCGGTAGGCGGCGCGCACGGCATCCGCGTCCAGTGCGACCACTGGCTCGGACCGCCTTTGCGTCTGGGTCGTATGACTCATGATTCCTCGTCCATCCGCCGCATGCGCCGACTAGCCGCAGCGAATCGCGCGGGCGCGCCACGGTAATCAGGGTGTGTAACACGCCCACGAGCGAAGGGGAAACGCATGCCTGCTCCGCCCCGGCGAGTTCCATCCGGGGTCTGCCCGTACCGGCCAGGTCGATCAGGCATGGCGGCCGACCTCAATCGCCGGGGGTCAGGTCGATCGCGGCGGCACGTCCGTTCGGTTGCTGCTCGATCTCGAAGCCGATTTTCTGACCCTCCTTCAGGGTCCGCATGCCGGCTTTCTGTACCGCGCTGATGTGCACGAAGACATCCTTGCCGCCCGTGTCCGGTTCTATGAACCCGAAGCCCTTGGTTGGGTTGAACCACTTGACAGTACCCTTGGGCATAGACGTGCTGCCTCCTCGCTGCGGTCGGCCGATTTCTTCTTGTCCTGGCCAACCTGGCCGGCCGCCTGTCGTAACGATACGCGTCCCCGCCGTTATCTGCAACGGACGGCACCGACGGTTCCGCTCAGGCGATCGCGCCCCAAGCCTGGGTTAACGCTCTTCCTCGCCAGGCTCCGGCTCGATCTCGACATCAACCACGGCCTCGTCGCCGCCCTCGAGATCGGACGTGTCTTCCAGCACGTCCTCGCCCGTCTCTTCCTCGACGGCCTCGACCTCGACGTCGGTCTCCTCCAAGCCGGGCGCGGGCACCACCTTGGGGCGGCGCTTTTCCTCCAGCGCCACATTGCCGGCGGCGCGCCGCAGCCGCGGCTGCTCGGTGGGCTGCTCGGTGTTGCACTTGGGGCAGATCACGGGTTGCTTGTTCAGATCGTAAAAGCGGGTGCTGCAGGCCACGCAGACGCGCTTGTTACCGAGTTCAGGCTTCGCCATCGTGTCGCCTCGCCAGGGATTCGCCGGAGCGCGCGCCCATGCCATCCTCGCGCCCGCCTGTCAAACAGGCATTCTCCGTGCTAAGCGCGCGCATGCACATCGCCGCCACGCGCCCGCTCGCCGCCCGCCGTCCTGCCGCTCCACTTTTCGGCACCATCCGCGTCCCAGGGGACAAGTCGATCAGCCATCGCGCCCTCATGTTCGCGGCGCTGGCGGTCGGCGAAACCCGGATTTCCGGTCTGCTGGAAGGCGAGGACGTCCTGCGCACGGCCGCCGCCATGCGCGCGCTGGGCGCCGAAGTGGTGCAGGACGGGCCAGGTCGCTGGCGCGTCGCCGGGCGCGGTGTCGGTGGCCTGGTCGAGCCGGCGGACGTGCTGGACATGGGCAATTCCGGCACCGCCGCCCGGTTGCTCACCGGCATGCTGGCCAGTCACCCGTTTTTTTCCGTGCTGACCGGCGATGCCAGCCTGCGCCGCCGCCCGATGCGGCGCGTGACCGACCCGCTTGGCGCCTGTGGCGCGCGGTTTTCGTCGCGCACGGGGGGGCGGCTGCCGCTGGCCATTGAGGGCGCGCGCGACCCGCTTCCTTTGGATTATCGCCTGCCCGTGCCCTCGGCGCAGGTGAAGTCGGCGCTGCTGTTGTGCGGCCTGAATGCCCCTGGCCTCACCCGGATCGAGGAGCCCGAGGCCACCCGCGACCACAGCGAAAACATGCTGCGCCATTTCGGCGCCGAGGTGACGGTGCAGGTGGAGGGGGCGGGGCGGATCATCACGCTGTCCGGCCAGCCGCATCTCAGCGCCGCCGACGTGAGGGTGCCGGGCGACCCCTCCTCGGCCGCTTTTTTCGTCATCGCCGCGCTGCTGGTGCCGGGCTCGCGCCTGCGCATCGAAGGGGTCGGGCTCAATCCGCTGCGCTGCGGCCTGTTCACCACGCTGCGCGAAATGGGCGCCGATCTGGTTGTCGAGAACGCCCGTAGCGAGGGGGGCGAGGCGGTCGGCGATCTGGTCGTGACCCATTCGCCGCTGCGCGCGGTGGACGTGCCGGCGGACCGGGCGCCAAGCATGATCGACGAATTTCCGATCCTCGCCGTCGCCGCCGCTTGTGCGGAAGGCGTCACCCGCATGGCCGGGCTGAAAGAATTGCGGGTCAAGGAAAGCGATCGCCTGACCGCCACCGCCGCCTTGCTGGCGGCCAACGGGGTGCGGGTCGCGATCGAGGGCGACGACCTGATCGTGCGCGGGGGCACCCCGCTGGCCGGTGGGGCGATGGTAAAAACCCACATGGACCATCGCCTGGCGATGAGCGCGCTGGTGCTGGGCCTGGTCACGCCGGCGCCGGTGGCGGTGGACGACAGCGCCTTCATCAACACCAGTTTTCCGGGTTTTGTCCCGCTCCTGAACGGTCTTGTTCAAGGCCCGGACCCGATCGCCGCGCCATGACCCTGATCATCGCCATCGACGGCCC
>PLTJ01000258.1 GCA_003164455.1 Acetobacteraceae bacterium | reverse complement strand
AGGTCAGCGTGGCGACCATGGCGTTGGGCAGGATGTGGCGCCACATCACGGCGGCGTCCGACACCCCGAGCGCACGCGCGGCGCGCACGTAGTCGAGGTTGCGCCCCCGCAGGAACTCGGCGCGCACCACCCCGGTCAGCGTCATCCACGAGAACAGCAGCAGGAAGACGAGCAGGATCCAGAAGCTCGGGGTGATGATGCTGGCTAGGATGATGAGGAGGTAGAGCTGCGGCATGCCGCCCCAGATCTCGATGAAGCGCTGGAAGAACAGGTCGATGCGCCCGCCGTAGAATCCCTGCACCGCGCCGGCGGCGACGCCGACGACCGAGGAAACGATGGTCAGGGTGAAGCCGAACAGCACGGAAATCCGGAAACCGTAGATGACGCGGGCCAACACGTCGCGGGTCTGGTCGTCGGTGCCGAGCAGGTTGCGCCACGACGGCGGGGCCGGGGCGGGCACCGGCAGGTTTTTCACCAGGGTGTCGTAGCTGAACGGAATCGGCGGCCAGATCATCCAGCCCCTGGCGCGGATG
Organism: Acetobacteraceae bacterium; assembly: GCA_003164455.1. Taxonomy (GTDB): domain Bacteria; phylum Pseudomonadota; class Alphaproteobacteria; order Acetobacterales; family Acetobacteraceae; genus Rhodovastum. Next base: position 12,582 of record PLTJ01000258.1, on the reverse strand, counting down.
GCGGCGTCGACGTCAGGCGCGGTGTAGTCGGCCTCGGTGGGCATGAAGTCGGCGCCGAACGTGTCCTCGCTGTAGTCAGCCAGCACCGGAAAGTACCAGTGTCCCTCGAAGCGGATGACCAGCGGCCGGTCGTTGGCGATGAACTCGGCGAACAGCGACAGACCGAACAGGGTGAGGAAAATCCACAACGACCAGAAGCCGCGCCGATGGGCACGGAATACGGCCAGACGGCGGTGGGTGAGGGGGGTCATGGGACCGAAGGCCAGGGGCTCTGCCCCTGGACCCCGCCAAGGGCCGGGAGGCCCTTNNAGGGCGGAGCCCTGGCCTTCCTTACTTGCGGCATCCCGGCTCACCGTCGTGCCTCGAAGTCGATGCGCGGGTCGATCACGGTGTAGAGCAGGTCGCCCACGATCTGCATCAGCAGGCCGAGCAGGGTGAAGATGTAGAGGGTGCCGAACATCACCGGATAGTCGCGCCGGATCGCCGACTCGAAGCCCAGCAGTCCCAGCCCGTTGAGCGAGAAGATGATCTCCACCAGCAGCGCCGAGGAGAACAGGATGTTGATGAACGCCGCCGGGAAGCCGGCGATGATCAGCAGCATGGCGTTGCGGAAGACGTGGCGGTACAGCACCCGCTGTTCGCTCGCCCCCTTTGCCCGCGCGGTGACGGTGTACTGCTTGCGGATTTCCTCCAGGAAGCAGTTCTTGGTCAGCATGGTCAGCCCGGCGAACCCGCCCACCACCAGGGCGACGGTGGGCAGCACCATGTGCCACAGGTAGTCGAGCACCCGCGCCGGCCACGCCCAGTTCGCCGCCTCCGGGCTGGTCAGCCCGCGCAGCGGAAACAGCGACAGGAAGCTGCCGCCGGCGAACAGCACGACAAGCAGGATGGCGAACAGGAAGCCCGGCACCGCATAGCCCACCAGCACCACGCCGGAGGTGGCGACATCGAAACGCGAGCCGTCGTGCACCGCCTTGGCGATGCCGAGCGGGATGGAAACGAAATAGACCAGCAGCGTCGACCATAACCCCAGCGACACCGACACCGGCANNCGGCTTGTCGAAGCCGAACATGCGGCGGATGTCGGCCACCGTGTGCGGATCGAGCCCGCGGGCGCCGCGATAGAGGCCTTCACCGGAGGGCGCGGCCACCTCGGCGCCACCCTGGCCGTTCACCCGCCCGATGGTCTCCCCGCCGCGTCCGCGCAGTTCGGCGATCATCTGCTCGACCGGTCCCCCGGGGGCGAACTGCACGACGACGAAATTAATGGCGATGATGCCGAACAGGGTCGGCACCACCAGCAGCAGACGGCGGATGAGGTAGGCGCCCATCAGTTCCCGGCGCTACGGGCGGTCTCGAGGGCGGCGGATTTGCCCGCGTCGATCCACCAGGAATCGAACACCACGCCCGGCCGCACCGGCGCATCCGGCCGGCCGAACCGGTTCCAATAGGCGACCCGCACCGCGGCCAGGTGCCAGTTCGGCACCATGTACCAGCCCCACAGCAGCACCCGGTCGAGCGCATGCGAGGCGGTCAGCAGATCGGCGCGGTCGGACGCGTTCACCACCAGCGGTACCAGCGCGTCCACCACCGGGTCGCACACTCCCATCAGGTTGTCGCCGCCTTCCAGTTTGGCGGCGCCGCAGGTCCACATGCCGGTCTGTTCGTTGCCCGGGCTGTCGGACTGGCCGATCACCACCATCGCCATGTCGAAATCGTAGGTATCCAGCCGGTGCTGGTACTGGGCCGCGTCCACGGTGCGCACGCTGGCCTCGATGCCCAGCCGGGCCAGCCACTGGCGATAGGGCAGCGCCACCCGCTCATAGCTCGGTTCGTCGAGCAGGATCTCGAAGCGGAACGGCTGTCCCTGGGCATCGACCAGCTTGCGGTCCTTGACCTCCCAGCCGGCCTGGCGCAGCAGGGCGAGCGCGTGCCGCAGCCCCTCGCGGTTGTTGCCGGAGCCGTCGGTGACCGGAAGTTTGTACGGTTCGGTGAAGACCTCGGCCGGCAGCGTGTCGCGCCAGCGCTCCAGCAGCGACAGCTCCGCCCCTTCGGGAAGCCCCGAGGAGGCCAGATCGCTGTTGCTGAAATAGCTCTCCGTTCGCGTGTAAGCGCCGTAGAACAGGTTCGCATTGGCCCATTGGAAGTCGAAGGCCAGTGCCAGCGCCTCGCGCACCCGGCGGTCGGCCAGCAGCGGGCGGCGGGTATTCATCGCCCAGCCCTGCATGCCGGTGGGCAACTGGTCGCGGATTGCCTCCTTGCGCACCCAGCCCTTCTGCACCGCCGGGAAGTCGTAGCCGGTGGCCCACTCCTTGGCCGCGTTCTCGCTGCGGTAGTCGATCTGGCCGGCCTTGAACGCTTCCATGGCCACCGTGCTGTCGCGGAAATACTCGGTCCGGATGCGGTCGAAATTATACCGCCCCTTGGCCGTCGGCAGGTCGGCGGCCCACCAGTCCGGCACCCGCTCCAGCGTGATCGAGCGGCCGAAGTCGAAGGGGCCGATGCGGTAGGGGCCGGAGCCCACCGGCGGGTCGGTCAGCGGGTGCTCGAAGTCGCGGCCCTGCCACCAATGCTTCGGCAGTATCGGCAACTCGCCCAGGATCATCGGCAGTTCGCGGTTGGCGTTGGAGAGGAAGCGGAAGGTGATGCGGCGTGGCCCGTCCACCACCGCTTCGGCAACGCCGGCATAGTACTGCCGGTAGAGCGGCCGGCCCTTGGTGCGCAGCGTGTCGAAGCTCCATGCCACGTCCTCGGCGGTCACCGGGAAGCCGTCGCTGAACCGCGCCTCCGGCCGGATGTCGAAGGTCACGCTCATGCGGTCGGCGGGGATGTCGATGGCGTCGGCGAGGCGGCCATACTCGGCCTCCGGCTCGTCGTCGTTGCGCGCCAGCAGCGAGTCGAACACCTGCGCCGCCGCCGCGGCGGGCTGGCCGCGGACAATGAACGGATTGAAGCTGTCGAAGGTGCCGATGGTGCTGAGCGCCACTTCGCCGCCCTTCGGCGCGTCCGGGTTCACCCAGGGAAAGTGCGAAAAGTCCGGCGCCAGCGCGGCGGTGCCGAGCAGCGCCAGGCCGGGGGTGCGCGTCGGCCCCTGTGCCTGCGCCACGCCGGCGGCGAACAGGCCCAGCACCAGGGCAATGACACGCACACTTCTCCTCCCTGCCAGCGGCGTCCGGATCGCGTCCGGACGGTGGCGGCGGATGGTCACCCCCGGGTCACAGAGCCCGGGGGCTGGCCGGCGATCAGGCGCACGGCCTGCGCCAGCAGCGCCGCATCGCCGACGGCCAGCGCCTTGCCGTCGCCATCCGGGCGCAGCTTTTCTCCGTTCCAGTCGGTCAGCCGGCCGCCCGCGCCCTCGATGATCGGCACCAGCGCCGCCCAGTCCCAGATCTTCATCCCGGACTCGGCGACGATGTCGATCTGCCCCAGCGCCACCAGCCCGAAGCCATAGCAGTCGCCGCCGTACGAGGTCCGCCGGGCGGCGGCGCTCAGCCGCTCCCAGGCCGGCATATCCACGCCGAAGATTTCCGGGCTGGTGCAGGACAGTTCGGCCTCGGCGATCGTCGGGCAGGTCCGGCAGCCCGCCGCGCCGCCGAACGGGCCGCGGAAGCGGGTGGGGCGGTCGGCGGCGCCGATCCAGCGCTCGCCGGTGACGCATTGGTCGATCACGCCGAGGATGGGCGTGTCGCCGTCGAGCAGCCCGATCAGGGTGCCGAAAATCGGCCGGCCGGTGATGAAGGCGCGGGTGCCGTCGATCGGGTCGAGCACCCAGCGCAGCGGGCTGGCCGGGTTGTCGAGGCCGAACTCCTCGCCAAGGATGCCGTGCTCGGGAAAACGCAGCCCCAGCACCGCCCGCATGGCCTGCTCGGCGGTGCGGTCGGCCAGCGTCACCGGGCTCTGGTCGCTCTTGAGGTCGGCGGCCAGGCCGGCGCGGAACAGCGGGCGGATGACCGCGCCCGCGACATCGGCCGCGGCCTCGGCGGCGTGGATCAGGGCGTCAATCGGTGGGCGCTGCATCGGCGTTAAATCCTGCGGGTCAGGGCTGCGGCAGCGGCGCGGGGGTATGCGACAGGGTACGCAGGTAGGCGATGACGTCGGCCCGTTGCTGGTCGTTGTTGATGCCGGCGAACGCCATCCTGGTGCCCGGCACTTCGGCGGCCGGCCGCTTCAGCCAGTGGTTCAGGTCCTCGTAGTCCCACGTGCCCGGCTTGGCCTGCATGGCGGGCGAGTAGGTGTAGTCCTTTTCATGCGCGTGTGGGCCCATCACCACGCCGTACAGATTGGGGCCGACGCCCGGCCGGCCGCCCTCGGTGAAGGTGTGGCAGACCGCGCAGACCTTCTTGGCGGTGGCCTCGCCGGCGGCCGGGTCGGCCTTGGCCAGCAGCGGCGCGATGGCCGGCAAGGCTGCCTCCTGCTTCGGGGTTCCGGCGGACGGCGCGGCGGCGGCGGTATCGATCTTGATGGCTGACTGCTCCAGGCGCTTCGGGTGGACGACCACCTCGCTCACCAGCCCCGCGACCATGAAGACGATGCCGCCCACCAGAACGGCGGCGACCGCCTTATTGATCTCCAAGCTATCCATCGTCTTCCCCTGCAGCGTTTTGCAATCGCCGGCTCACGTTGCACGCAAACCGGCGGCTACCTAAGGTGCGCCGCACCATAGGGAACCGTTCCCAAGGCATCAACCCGTCCCCGTTTCACCTGCATCCAGTCAGAGCATGAACCCGATCATCGTCATCCCCTCCCGCATGGCCTCCACCCGCCTGCCCGGCAAGCCGTTGGCCATCATCCATGGCCGGCCCATGATCCTGCACGTGCTCGACCGTGCGCGCGAGGCCGACATCGGGCCGATCGCGGTCGCCTGTGCCGATCCCGAGATCGCCGAGGCCGTTCGCGCGGAAGGCGGGATCGCGGTGATGACCGACCCCTCGCTGCCGCGCGGTACCGACCGCGTCCACGCGGCGCTGGCCCAGCTCGACCCACACGGGCACCACGATGTGGTGATCAACCTGCAAGGTGACCTGCCGACCATTCCGGCGGCCTATCTGCGCACCGTGCTCACCCCGCTGTCCGACCCGCAGTTCGACATCGCCACCCTGGTGGCGCCGATCACCACCGCCGAGGAGAGGAATTTACCCTCGGTGGTGAAGGCGGCCTGCGCCTTCGACAGCGGCCGGGCGGTGTCGGCGGCGTTGTATTTCTCGCGGGTGGCGATCCCGTGGGGCGAGGGGCCGCTGTGGCACCACATCGGCATCTACGCCTTCCGCCGCACCGCGCTGGCGCGCTTCGTCGCCCTGCCCGAGAGCCCGCTGGAACGCCGCGAGGCGCTGGAGCAGTTGCGGGCGCTGGAGGCGGGCATGCGCATCGCCTGCGCCCGGGTCGAGCGCCCGCCGTTCGGCGTCGACACCTTCGCCGATCTCGAACGCGCCCGCCGCGAGCTCGATCCCACCCGCGGCAACCCGGCATGACCAGGACCATCGCCTTTCAGGGCCGGCCGGGCGCCTATTCCGACCTGGCCTGCCGCACCGCTTTCCCGGACCTGCAAACGCTGCCCTGCGAGAGCTTCGAAGCCGCCATGGACGCGGTGCGCGAGGGCGCGGCCGATCTGGCCATGATCGCCTGCGAGAACAGCCTCGCCGGCCGGGTGGGCGATGTCCATCAACTGCTGCCGGATTCCGGCCTGTTTGTGATCGGCGAGCACTTCCAGCGCGTCGAGCACTGCCTGCTGGCGCCGCGCGGGGCCACCATCGCGGGGCTGAAGCGGGCGCATTCGCATGAGGTGGCGCTCGGCCAGGTCCGCCGCATCCTCAAGGAACTGGGCCTCAAGGCGGTGGTGCAGGCCGACACCGCCGGGGCGGCGGAGATGGTCGCCGAGTGGAACAACCCCGCGGACTGCGCCATCGCCTCGTCGCTGGCGGCCGAATTGTTCGGGCTGGAAATCCTGCGTTGCAACGTCGAGGACGCGGCGCACAACACCACCCGGTTCTACGTCATGTCGCGCCAGGCGGCCACGCAGCCAGCGTCCCAGGCCGGCCTGATGACGACGTTCGTGTTCCGGGTTCGCAACGTGCCCGCCGCCTTGTTCAAGGCGCTCGGCGGCTTCGCCACCAACGGCGTCAACATGACCAAGCTGGAGAGCTACATGATCGGCGGCCAGTTCACCGCCACCCAGTTCCTGTGCGACGTCGAGGGCCATCCCGAGCAGCCCGCGCTGCGCCGTGCGCTGGAGGAGCTTTCCTTCTTCACGCGTGAGTCGCGCATTCTCGGCGTCTACCCGGCCTCGCCGTTCCGCGCCGAGCAGGCGACCGGCGACGACTGATAGCCACCGCCCGACATGATGGGAGAGTCATCATGTCGGGCGGTGGCTATGACCCGGAACGTCTGGTCTAGCCGATAGCCTGGATTTGTTTGATGACGCCGGCAAACGGCGCGCCGTATTTATCCCAGACCGGTTTGACCGCATCCTGGAACGCCTTCTTGTCGGCAGGCAGGACGTCGAAGATCTGCACACCGGCCGCCTTGGCTTTCTCCATCGCGGCGGTTTCGTACTGATTCCACAGCTGGCGATTTTCCATCTGCACGTCGCGCGAGAGCTTCGTTATCAGCGCCTGGTCGTCCTTGGACAGGCTGTCCCAGCTTTTGCGGGAAGCCACCAGGACGTCGGGAACAATCAGGTGTTCGGTGAGGGTATAGAATTTCGCCACCTGGTAATGGTTGTCGAAGACGAAGCTCGGCATGTTGTTCTCGGCGCCGTCGATGACTCCGGTTTGCAGCGCGCTGAAAACCTGGTCGTAGCCCAACGGAACGCCATTGCCACCGAGAGCGTTCATCATGTCAACGAACATCGGGTTGCCCTGGACGCGGATCTTGAGCCCCTTGAGGTCGGCTATGGTATGAATCGGCTTCCGGCTGTCGTAGAAGCTGCGTGCTCCCGCATCCAGCCAGCACAGACCCACCAGGCCGGCGGTGGGATGATTCGTGATTCTGTCGAGCAGTTCCTTACCGAGCGCGCCGTCGACTACCTTCTGCATCTGTGTCGTGTCGCGAAAGACGAAGGGCAGGTTGAAGACGTTGATGTCAGTGACCACCGAACCCAGCCAACCGACGCCGGCGGCATACATCTGGACCGCGCCGACCTGCAGTTGTTCGATCACCTCCTTGGGCCCGCCGAGCACGCCGCCGGGATACGACTGGAGGCTCAGGCGGCCATTGGTCGCCGTTTCGAGCTTCCGGCCCATGCTTTCGACGGCTGCCACGGTCGGATAGCCGGTCGGATGATCGTTGGTGTATTTGAGGACCGTTTTCTGCTGCGCTTGTGCCGGCCGTGCAAAAGGCCCGACGGACGCGCCGAGCGCGGCCACGGCGCCAAGGCCGAGGACACGACGCCGATGGAGCCGGTGACATTTGTTCATTTTCATTCCTCCCGGGGCTGGTCGAAGCAATCCACTCGTTACTCAGGGTGAATACTGCGGCGAGACCGCGCGCAAAGCAAAGACTCATGGGCGATTCGCATTCTGGCGTTGTCGCCGATGCACAAAGGCACCTGGCGCGGGCGATCGACTCGCGCGCGTCGGCGCAACGCAACCCAGACATCTTCAGTATTATGGAGCCGCCACGGCGCCTGCTGGCCGGTCCCGGGGCTACGGCGCGGGGCTGAACGCGGTCGGCTTCAGGATGCGGTTTTCCATCGCCACCAGCAGGTCGCGCTTGCCGGTTTCGGCCAGATAGACGCCCCAGGCCGGGTCGGCCGCCAGCGCATTGCGCCGGGCCTCGCGGTCGGCCTGGCTGTCGTAGCCCCACAGGTGCACCACCGTGTTCAGTGCGCCCTCTACCGTGGTGTACCAGCCCAGACAGTTGCCCAGATACTTCTTCTGCAGCGGCCAGGCCTTTTCCTCATAGAGCTTGACGAACTCCGGCAGTTTGTTCGGCCGGCAGGTATAGATGCGCAGGTCCACGATCATGGATTTTCCTCCGGGTTGGCGGCACGAGCCACCTATTCGGAGCTACCGCCCCCGCTTCGGTTTGACAACCCGTCGTCGCGCAGGCGGTCCTGCGCGACGACGGGTCCTTGCGCGATCACGGCGTATATTGTTGCGTCCGCGTGGTCGTGGTTGACATCGGCGGCGGCGCCAGATCCTGGCTGGTCTGTTCGGTCGTGGTGGTCCGCGTCGTCACCGGGTAGGTCGGGTAGGTGCAGGCACTGACCGCCAGGGCCAGCCCCAACAGCATGGCGGCAGCGGACAACAGCCGCAGTCCCGACTTGGTTCCGCCCAGTGCTTCTGACTTACGCATGACAATCCTCCAGTGCTTGATTGCAACGGATGCGCGGCGCGCACCCGGTCGGGCCGCCGTATCAGCGCGTGATGGTGGTGGTGGAATCGCGGGTCGTCGTGTCTGTCGGCGGCGCGAACCTGGTTGTCCTGCTCACGCTGTCGTCCGCCACGCCATTGCTGTTGCGGTAGGTCGAATGTGTCGAATCGGTCTGCGTGCCGTCGTAATCCGTGGTCTTCCGGCTATGGGTGGTGCTGAGCGTGCCCGCCGGCGGCGCGACGATAACGGGGGCCGGCGTGGACGACGTCGTGGTTTGCGACGTGGTCGTCTGGGCGAGCATTTGCGCGGCGTCCGCCAGTTCGATGACCGAGCGCGTCGGTGGCGGCGAGGCCGTCTGTGCCACGGCAACGCCGCCTGTCATCAGCAGGGCCGCGGCAGAAGCCAGCAATATGCGATTCATATCTTTTTCCAATATTTTGGACGTCCTAAACACTCCGACGCCATCACGCTCAAATGGGGAACCGGCGCAAGCGGTTGCAGGATCGGATTATACTCATGCCGTACCGCGGCCACGCCCTGGGGGAGGGCTTTGATGACCCGGCCGGCTACAGGGTCAGTGCCTCGCCGCCGCGCAGCACGGCTTCCGCCGCCGCGGTGAATCCGCCGCCATCGGCGTGCAGCACCAGCCCGGGCAGCACGCGGCACGCCCCGCGCCCGCCCTTGATGCCCTGTACCAGCATCAGCCCGGCCGGCCGGCCCGGGCGCGGCCACAGCGGCAACACGGCGGGGCTGCCGCAGCCCGCCGCCGCCAGCGCCGCCAGTGCGGCGGGCAGGGCAGGGGCGGCGACGATCAGGCTCAGCGTGCCGCGCTGGCGCAGCGGCGCCGCCAAGCGCTGCGCCCACGCCGCGATCAGGCCCGGCGCGCCGCGTTTCGCGGTCTCCTTCAGCGACTCCGGCGAAGCCGTGCCGGCGCCGTGCCACGGCGGGTTGGCCAGCGCGTGGTCGAACACCCCATCGGGACGCACCGCGAGCAGGTCGTCCGCGATGACGGAAATCCCGTCGAACCCGTTGGCCGCCATGTTGGCCCGCGCCAGCGCCGCCATCGTGGGGTCGCGCACCACCCCGAGCCCGCGCAGCCCCGCCACCCGTGCGGCCAGGCACAGCAGCGCCGCGCCGCTGCCGGTGCCGCCCTCCAGCACGCGCTCGCCCGGCCGGGCCGGCACGGCGGCGGCCAGCAGCACGGGCTCCAGCCCGGTGCGATGGCCGGCGGCGGGTTGCGCGTGCTGCACCCGCCCGCCCAGCAGGGTGCCGTCGGTGACCTGCATCAGGCCTCGCCCGCCTCCGTCAGCACCTGCCGCGCCCGCGCCGCGTCCGCCTCGGCCACCGCCAGGCGGCGCGGGATGGCGCCGATGCTGCCCTCCACCGCGCTCACATTGCCGTCCAGCAGCACGCAGCCGATCCCGGCGTCGTGCAGCAGCGCGCTCAGGAAGCTGAGCCGTACCAGGTTGTTGGAGAGCGCGACGATTTGCATGCGGGGCTGCCTTGCCGGAGGGGAAAGGGTCGTACGGGTCAACGCCTTGAATCGCCTCGCCTTGACCCTGCTTCCATCGGCCCGATATGGTGCCGCCGTTGGCCCGGCGCGCAAGAGCGTTGTGGCCGCGCCGGGAGATTCAGTTGGGCGTCGTCGCCAACCTGCCGTCAGCCACGCGAGACCCGGAGCTTCCTGCCGGGGACGGCGAGGACGTGCTGGCCACCCTCATCGCCCTGGTGCAGGACGATCTCGAGGCGTGCAACCGCACCATCGTCGCGTGCATGGACAGCCCGGTGGCGCTGATTCCGCAGCTGGCGGCGCACATCGTCGCCGCCGGCGGCAAGCGGCTGCGTCCGCTGCTGACCCTGGCCTCGGCGCGCCTGTGCGGCTACCGGGGCGGTCAGCGCCACGTGGATCTGGCGGCCTGCGTCGAATTCATCCACACCGCGACCCTGCTGCACGACGACGTGGTGGACGAGAGCGCGCTGCGCCGCGGCTTGGCCAGCGCCAACGCCGTGTTCGGCAACAAGGCCAGCGTGCTGGTCGGCGACTTCCTGTTCGCCCGCGCCTTCCAGCTCATGGTGGCCGACGGTTCGTTGAAGGTGCTCGAGATCCTCGCCCGCGCCGCCGCCACCATCGCCGAGGGCGAGGTACTGCAACTGGTCACCCAGAACGACCTCTCCACCACCGAGGCGCGCTACCTCGAGGTGATCCGCGGCAAGACCGCCGCCCTGTTCGCGGCGGCCTGCCAGGTCGGCGCGGTGGTAGCCGACCGCCCGCTGGCGCAGGAGGCGGCGCTGGCCGACTACGGCACCAACGTCGGCATCGCTTTTCAACTCGTCGACGACGCGCTCGACTACGCCGCCGACCAGGCCAGGCTGGGCAAGACGGTCGGCGACGATTTCCGCGAGGGCAAGATCACCCTGCCCGTGCTGGTCGCCTTCAACGCCGGCGGCACCGCCGAGCGCGCGTTCTGGCGGCGCACCATCGAGGCCAGCGAGCAGACCGCCGACGACTTGGCGCACGCCATGGACCTGATGGCCCGTCACCGCGCCATCGCCGCCACCCTCGCCCGCGCCGCCCGCTCCGCCGCCGAGGCCAAGGCCAATTTGTCCGTTTTCCCGGACGGCCCGATCAAGGCGTGCCTGCTCGGCGTGGCCGACTACACGGTCAGCCGAGGCCGCTAAGCAAAGATTCGTTGATCGAGGCGTTGCGCTGAACCCCACCAGGGCGGAGCCCTGGCGGGTCGTGGGCAGCGCCCGCGCTTTTGTGTCACGATCAAGCGAATGTGGTTGCGTTGACGTCATTTTAAGGCCCCTGATCGTTCCTGGCGCTGCGTTGCCGGGTTGATCGTGGGAGGCGGTATTGTCGAGGATCACGCTGTTCGCAGGCGTGCTGCTGGCCTGTTTCCTCATGGTATCGAGATCGTCGGCCCAGTCGCTGCCCGGGAACCTCTACGATTTCGGCGACAGTTTCCAGGATGCCAACTACTGGTGCAGCAGGTTCGGCACCCCGCTCGGTGCCTGCAGCAACAACCGCAACACCCCGATGCAGCTTGCCACGGTGTCGGATTACGCTTTCGCGAAAAGCAACGATTTCGCCATCGGCGCCACCGGCTCCGGTTCCGGCACCATCGCCAATGCCGGCTATCCGCCCTATCCCGGCTACACCACCACTTATCCCAACATGACCGGGCAGATCGCGGAATTCCAGGCGCTGGGCAACCGCATCGCGGCCAACGACCTGGTCATGCTGACCTATGCCGGCAACGACGCGACGGTCTACGGCAATGTCGGCCCCGCCCTCGCCGCCGCCACCGTCGGCAACCTCACCACCAACATCCAGACCCTCGTCACTCTCGGCGCCAGGAACTTCATCTTGTTCGGCGGNNGTGCGCATCCTGGACGCGAACACGCTCTACATGCGGGCGCTGGACACGCCCTCGCTCTACGGCTTCGTCTACGGGGACTGCGCGCTGATCGCCGGCTGCACCACCGCGCCGCTGGCGGTGCAGGACCAGTACGCCTTCTATAACGCCCATCCCTCCCAGTCCTTCGCCCTCGTGCTCGCCCGCTACATCGAAAACCTGCTGACCATGCCCTACCAGATCGCCGCCGAGGCCGAGCTCGGCCAGGCCGCGGCGCTGGCTTTCCATGAAACGCTTGAGGGACGCCTGAATGCCGACCACCTGCTGCTCGCCGGTTCCGGGCAGGATGGTGCTGGCAAGCCCGCGGTCGGCCGGGTGTCTTTGTTCGGTTCCGGGAACTATGCCTATGCCGACCGGAATGACCGCACCGGCGCCTCGGGTGGAAGCGGCCAGGCGGGCGGCATGACGATTGGCGCGGAATACCGGGTCATGCCAAATCTGCTGCTCGGACTGGCGTTCTCGTACTCCGATGCCGGTTCGGCGCTGGACAACAGCAGCGGCAAGATCGGTCTGGACGCCTACCAGTTCGCCGGCTTTGCCTCGCTCAACTATCCCAACTGGTTCGTCGATGGCGTGCTGAATGGGGGCGTGAACACCTACACGGTGAAACGGTCCGGCGTCATCGACCAACTGTCCGGCAATCCCGAGGGCAACAGCATCGTCGCGGGCCTGACCGGCGGCTATCTGTTCGATGTCTCGCCTGTGCAGGTCGGGCCGATTGCCGGCCTCACCTATGCCCATGTCGGTGTCGGATCGTATTCGGAATCGGGCGACATCGTGCTGGCCCAGGCCGTCGGCGGCCAAAGCCTGGACAGTCTGACCGGATCAGCGGGGTTGCAGTTGCGCTATGCGG
>PLTJ01000207.1 GCA_003164455.1 Acetobacteraceae bacterium | reverse complement strand
CGCTGCGCCAGCCGATGGCACAGGACCTGCGCCATATCGTCGCCGCCCTGAAGATCACCGGCGAACTGGAGCGGATTGGCGACTACGCCAAGAACGTGGCCAAGCGCAGCATCGTGCTGGACCAGTTCAACATGTCGCCGACGTTGAGCGGGCTCGCGCATATGTCGCTGCTGGTACAGGAAAACCTGAAGGCCGTCATCGACGCGTTCGGCGACAACGACACCGAGAAAGCCATGGAGGTGTGGCGCTCGGACGAGGCGATCGACGACATCTATAATGCGCTGTTCCGCGAACTCATCACCTACATGATGGAGGACCCGCGCAACATCACGCCGTGCACGCACTTGCTGTTCATCGCCAAGAACCTCGAACGGATCGGCGACCACGCCACCAACATCGCTGAGATGGTCTACTACGCGGTGAAAGGCGAGCCACTGCCGGAAGACCGGCCGAAGGGCGACAGCTCGGCCTACGCCGTCGTACGGCAGCACGAATAGGAGCCATTGCCATGTCGGACGCACTGTCACGCCCGCTGGTGCTGGTGGTCGAAGACGAGGCGGCGTTGGCGACCATGCTGCGCTACAACCTCGAGAAGCAGGGCTTCCGGGTCGACGAGGCGGTGGACGGGCAGGAAGCGCTGATCCGTATCGCCGAGGCGCGGCCCGACCTGGTGCTGCTGGACTGGATGTTGCCGGTAATGTCGGGCCTCGAAGTGTGCCGGCAGATCCGCCGGCGACCCGACACGCGCGACCTGCCGGTGATCATGGTGACCGCCCGCACCGACGACCAGGATGCGGTGCGCGGGCTGAACACCGGCGCGGACGACTACATCACCAAGCCGTTCAATATGGAGGCGCTGCTGGCACGGATGCGCGCCCTGCTCCGCCGTGCCGGGGCGGTACCGGCAAAGGGCACGCTGAACTTCCATGACATCACGCTCGATCAAACCGCGCATCGCGTGCATCGCAACGGCCGCGCCGTTCACGTGGGGCCCACCGAATACCGGCTGCTGGAATTCTTCCTGCAACATCCGCGGCGCGTGTTTTCGCGTGAAGAAGTGCTTGACGCGGTCTGGGGTCCGGACATCCACGTCGAACCCCGCACGGTGGATGTGCATATCCGGCGCCTGCGCAAGGCAATCAACAGCGAGGACGAACTCGACGTGGTCCGCACCGTCCGCGCCGCGGGGTACGCACTGGATACCGAGCCGGTGTGAAGCAAGGCCAGGGGTTTCACCCCTGGACCCCAATCAAGGCGGAGCCTTGATAATCCGCTACTTTTCTTGGCTGCGCAGCCCGAAGAAAAAGTAATGGGTTCCAAGGGCCTCTCGGCCCTTGGCGGGTCCAGGGCGGAGCCTTGGCCTTAGGACTCCAGCCAGCGGGTTCGGTTCGCCGCCACGAATTGATCGTCGGAGAGGTCGGCGTGGTCGCGGCAGACCCGGTCGATTTCCTCGCGCTGGCCCGGGCTTAATCCCTCGGCCGCATCGAGGCACCAGATGCCGTCGAGCAGGCCCTGCCGGCGCAGCACTTCGTGGCAGCCGGCGATGCAGCCCCGAAATTCGTGCGCCACGTCGAAAAAAGCGGCGTTGCAGTCGGTGACCCTTGCATCCAATGCCAGCAGCGCGTCCGTCACCGCGCCATAGGCGGCGTGGCAGCGCGCCAGCAATTGCACCGCACTGCGTGTCCACACCGACCAGTGGCCGAGCAACCCGCCGCGGAAGCGCAGGGTGACGGGTTTGCCTTCCCGCATCACCGTGAACGGGGTGACCAGGTCGAGCACGATGTGATCGTCGTTGCCGGTGTACAGCGTGATGCGGTCCTCGGCGCCGGCCTCGGCGACGCCGCGCAGAACGTCGAGCGTGCGATAGCGGTTGAACGGGGCCACCTTGATGGCAACCACGTTTGGAATGGCGGCGAAACGGGTCCAGAAGGCGGTGTCCAGGGGAATGCCGCCGACCGCCGGTTGCAGATAGAAGCCGATCAGCGGCATCGCCTCGGCCGCCGCTTGGCAATGCGCGATGACGGCGTCCGGGTCCGCGCCCTGCATGGCGGCGAGGCTGAGCAGGCCGGCGTGGTAGCCGAGCCGCTTCGCCGTCGCTGCCTCGGCGAGCGCCTGTTCGGTGCCCCCGCACAGTCCGGCGATCATCGCCAGCGGGCGNNGCGAACTGGGTCGTGTGCACGCCGACCGCGAGGCCGCCGGCGCCGGCGTCGATGTAGTAGCGCGTCAAGGCGCGCTGGCGGCGCGTATCCAGGCGCCGCCAGGCGTCGAGTGCGAGCGGGTGGGCCGGGATGACGGCGCCCTGGCGCAGCACGGCGGCGATATCAGGGGGCAGGAGCATCATCGGAACTCCGGTGCAGGGGGCCAGGCAGACCCGCCGAACGGCTCAGAAACGGCCACTGCGAACCTCGAATTTGGTCGGCTTGCCCAGGCCAGGCATATCGCGCGCCACCCAATCCGCCACCCAATCCAGCATGCGGCCAATCGGCACCACCGGAGTGCCGAACAGGCCAGTGGCTTGCGCGCTGTTGTTCAGCAGCGCATCCGGCGCTTCCTGGCCGACGATTGCGGGCTTGCGGCCAAGCCGGCGGCCGAATTCCTCGGTGAGCGCGCGTACCGACAGCGTCTCCGGGCCACTGACGTTCAACGGAGTCGTCGGCGTCGTGCAGTGGCGCAGGCAGCGCAGCGCCTGGGCATTGGCGTCGCCCTGCCAGATCACGTTGACATGGCCCATGGTGACATCGACCGGCGTGCCGGCCGCGACTTTCGCGGCGATGTCGAACAACACCCCATAGCGGCAGTCGATCGCATAGTTGAGCCGTACGATCCGCCCCGCGGTGCCGAGCCGCGCGGAAAAATGCTCGAACAGGCGTTCGCGGGCGAGGCAGGACATGGCGTACTCGCCAACCGGTGCCGGTGCGGTGGCTTCGGTCGGACCCGGCAGCGCCACCGGGGTAAATGGATATACGTTGCCGGTGGAGAAAACGACGATGCGCGCGGCGGCGAAGCGNNGCCCGAGGAGCCGAACTTGCGTCCGGCCATGAAGACGACATTGGCCGCATCCGGCAACGCCCGCACCGCATCGCGGTCCAGCAGGTCGCAGGCGATGGTCTCGATGCCCCAGGCCTCCAGCCGTTCGCGCAGCCCTGGCTCGGTGAAACGCGCCACCCCGATGATGCGGCGCGACGGCGCGGCGGCGCGGGCCAGGCGGGCCAGGGTGGGACCCATCTTGCCGGCGACGCCGAGGATAAGGATATCCCCCGGCACCGCTTCCAGGTCGTCCATCGTGGCCTGCGTCGGCCGGGACAAAAA
This sequence comes from Acetobacteraceae bacterium, assembly GCA_003164455.1. Taxonomy (GTDB): domain Bacteria; phylum Pseudomonadota; class Alphaproteobacteria; order Acetobacterales; family Acetobacteraceae; genus Rhodovastum. Next base: position 4,695 of record PLTJ01000207.1, on the reverse strand, counting down.
TTCGTCCAACGCCGCGACATCGTCGAAGCTTGCGGGCAGGGCGGCGGGATCGAGCAGATGCATGCGGCTTTCCCCGGGAGAGCGTCGCGGGTAGCCTATCGCTGGACCGGAAACGAGGGAAGACGATGGGGTTCCGTATCGCGTTGTGCAACGAGGTGGTGCGCGCGCTGCCCTTCGCCGCGCAGTGCGAATTTGCCCGGGCCTGTGGCTATGACGGCATCGAGCTGGCGCCGTTCACCCTGGCCGACGCGCCCGACGAGATCACCGCCTCGCGGGCGGCGGCCCTGGGGCGCGACGCGGCGGCGGCGGGGGTCGCGATCAGTGGCTTGCATTGGCTGCTGGTGGCGCCGGCGGGGTTGTCGCTGGCGAGCGAGGATGCCACGGTGCGGATGCGCAGCCGCGACGTGATGCTGCGCCTGATCGACCTGTGCGCGGCGCTCGGCGGCACCTACCTGGTGCACGGCAGCCCGGCGCAGCGCCTGCTGCCGCCGGGGGTGCCGGCGGCGCGGGGCTGGGTGGAGCAGGCGTTCCGGCACGCCGGCGCGGCCGCCGCCGCCGCCGGCGTGACCTACATCATCGAGCCGCTGGCGCCGGCGCTGACCAACTGCTTCAACACGGTGGCCGAGACCGCCGCGTTCGTGCGGCGGGCCGGGCTGCCGGCGCTGCGCACGATGGTTGACACCTGCGCCGCCGCGCAAGCCGAGGACGAGGCGCCGGAGACGCTGCTGGCGCGCTGGCTGCCGAGCGGGCTGATCGCGCATGTGCATGTGAACGACGCCAACCAGCGCGGCCCCGGCCAGGGCGCCCAGCGCTTCGCGCCGGTATTGCGGGCCCTGCGCGACGGCGGCTATCCGGGCTGGATTGGCGTCGAGCCGTTCGCCTACGTGCCGGACGGGCCGGCCTGCGCGGCGCGCGCCATCGGCTACCTGCGCGGCATCGAGGAAAGCCTGTGATGACGATCAGACCAGAAGGACCAGCCGGCATGATCCCCGACATCCGTGCCCACCTCGGACTGCGCCCGATCATCAACGTTTCCGGCACGATGACGGCGCTGGGCGCCTCCATCGTGGTGCCCGAGGCGGTCGCGGCGGTGACAGCCATGCTGACCCAGTTCGTCGAGATCAACGACCTGCACCGCCGGGCCAGCGCCACCATTGCCCGGCTTTGCGCCAGCGAGGCCGGGTTCGTCACCGCCTCCTGCGCCGCCGGCATGACGCTGGCGGTGGCCGGGGCGATGACCGGCGCCGACCTCGCTGCCATCGAGCGCCTGCCCGATACCGAGGGGCTGGCGCGCGACGCGGTGGCGATCCAGGCCGGCCACATGGTGGGCTACGGCGCCCCGGTGGAGCAGGCGATCCGGCTGGCCGGCGCGCGCGTGCTGCGGGTGGGCCAGGCGACCGATGTGCGCGCCTACCAGCTGGAAGCGGCGCTCGGTCCGCGCTGCGCCGCGGTGATGCACGTGGTGTCGCACCACACCGTGCAATACGGCCAGTTGGCGCTGGAAGACGTGGCCGAGATCGCGCACGCGCGGGGCGTGCCGGTGATCGTCGACGCCGCCTCGGAATACGATCTGCGGGGGTTTTTGGCGCGCGGTGCCGACGTCGCCATCTACAGCGCGCACAAGTTCCTGGGCGGCCCCACCGCCGGCATCGTCGCCGGGCGCAAGGACCTGGTGCGCGCGGCTTTCCTGCAAAACATCGGCATCGGCCGCGGCATGAAGGTCGGCAAGGAAAGCGTGGCCGGCACCATCGCCGCACTGGATGCCTGGGAGCGGCGCGACCACGCCGCGGTGCGCGCCGGCGAAACGGCGGCGCTGCGCCTGTGGCAGGCGCGACTGTCAGCCCACGCCGGCATCCGCGCCGTCATCGCGCCCGATCCGACCGACAATCCGCTGGACCGCCTGGAAGTGCATGCCGACCCGGCGGGCGCACGCATCACCGCCTGGGACCTCGCCGACGCGCTCGCCGCCGGCGACCCGCCGGTGATCGTGCGCGACCACGAGATCGAACAGGGCTGGTTCCAACTCGACCCCTGCAACCTGCACCCGGGCGAGGCCGAGACCGTGGCCGCCCGCTTCGACGCCGAACTGGAACGCGCCCGTGGCACCAACGCTGCGGCCCCCACCGGCCTGGCCGAGCGGCGCCGGCGCCGCTTCGCCTCGCTGCTGCGCTGGCCGGACTAACGCATGATCTTGAGAGAAGAACGAGGGCGCTGCCCTCGACCCGCCAGGGCTCCGCCCTGGACCCGCCAAGGGCCATTGGCCCTTGGAACCCATTACTTTTTCTTGGCTGCGCAGCAGCCCATAAATGACATCGGCATTCGATTCTGGGCTGCTTCGCAGCCAAGAAAGGAGTGGGTTCCAAGGGCCTCGGGCCCTTGGTGGGTCCAGGGCAACGCCCTGGGGGGGTCCGGGGCAACGCCCCGGCTGTGCAAGGCGCCATGACCGTATCGCTACGCCTCATCGTCGCACTGTTCCTGGCCACCCTCGCGTTGCCGGCGTGGGCGGCTGAAAGTGTGGCGGTCACCAGCGTGCGCGCGACTGCCACCCTGGTTTCCGACACCGACCGCATTGCTGCCGGCACGCCGTTTAGGGTCGGGTTGCGGCTGCGCATGCAGCCGGGCTGGCACACCTACTGGCGCAACCCTGGCGATGCCGGAATTGCGCCAGAGCTGAATTTCGCCCTGTCGGACGGCCCCAGCGCCGGGGCGGTCGCCTGGCCAGCGCCGCAGCGCCAGCCCGAGGGGCCGCTGATGACCTACGGCTACAGCGGCGAGGTCCTGCTTGCGGTGCCGGTCAGCGGTCCGGCCCATACTGTCCGGCTGCATGCGAGCTGGCTGGTGTGCAAGGAGATCTGCGTGCCCGAGGAGGGCGATTTCCGGCTCGACCTGCCGGGCGGACCGCCCGCGGCCTCGCGTGAAGCGCCGTTGTTTGCCGCCGCCGAGGCGGCGGTGCCGCGGCCCTCGCCGTGGTCGGCGCAGGTCGGGTCCGATGGCACGCTGACCGTCTCCGGCGCGGGCATTTCGCCGGCCGCGGTGCGCGATGCCTGGTTCATCCCCGCGCTGGCCGGCACGGTGGACGGGCCGGCCGCGCAGCCGCTGCGGGTGCGCGAAGAATCCTTTTCGCTGGCGCTCAAGCCCGGCCAGACCTTCAAGGCCGATGCGGCGCTCACCGGGGTGCTGAGTGTGCGCGATGCCGGCGGCCAGCAGACCGCGCTGGCGGTGTCGGCGGCGCCGGGCGGACCGTCCGCCGAGCCCGGCCTGCCATTATGGCGTGTCATCGGCTTTGCGCTGCTCGGCGGGTTCATTCTCAATCTGATGCCCTGCGTGTTCCCGGTGCTGGCGGTGAAGGCGGTGGGGTTGGCCGGGCTTTCCGGCGGAGCGCGGCGGCAGGCGGTGGCGCATGCGCTGTCCTACACCGCCGGCGTGGTGGTGACCTTCATGCTGGTGGGGGCGGCGCTGCTGGCGTTGCGGGCGGCGGGCGATGCCGCGGGATGGGGGTTTCAGTTCCAGTCCCCGGCTTTCGTCGCCGGCATGACCTGGGTTCTGTTCGCGGTCGGCCTCAACCTGTCCGGCGTCTACCAGGTGCAGATGGGGACTGCCGGGGCGGGGCAATCGCTGGTGGCGCAAGGCGGCCACGCCGGCAGTTTCTTCACCGGCCTGCTCGCCGTGCTGGTCGCCACGCCCTGTACGGCCCCGTTCATGGGGATCGCGATCGGCGCGGCTTTGGCGGCCGGGCCGGTGGGGCTGACCATGGCGGTGTTCGTGGCGATGGGGTTCGGGCTGGCGGCGCCCTACCTGGTGCTGGCGGCGCTGCCGGCGTTCGCGCGGGTGCTGCCGCGGCCCGGCCGGTGGATGGAGCTGGTGCGCCAGGTGCTGGCCTTCCCGATGTATGCGGCCTGTGCCTGGCTGCTCTGGGTGATGAGCCAGGAGGCGGGATCGGCTGGTGTGGTGGGCACGGCCGCCGGGCTGGTGCTGGTGGGTTTCGTCGCCTGGGCGCTCGGACTCGGTCAACGCGCGTTGAGCGTCAGGGGCCGTCGGATCGTTCATTCGGCCGCGCTGGCGGCGGCGCTGGCGGCACTGGCGGTGTTGTCGGGCATTGCCGCCAGCCCCGCGGCGCCGGCCGGCTTGGCTGCGGAAGCCGGGGTGGAGCGCTTCTCCGCCGAGCGGCTGCAGGCGTTGCGCGATGAGGGGCGGCCGGTTTTCGTCAATATGACGGCGGCCTGGTGCGTGACCTGCCTGGTGAACGAACGGATGGCGCTGGCCCAGCCGCCGGTGCAGCAAGGCTTCGCCGCGCACGGCGTGGCCTATCTGATGGGCGACTGGACTGTGCAGGATGCCGCCATCACGCGCTTCCTGCACAGTCACGGGCGCGACGGCGTGCCGTTGTATGTGCTCTATCTGCCGGGCCACGCGACCCCGGTGGTGCTGCCGCAGATCCTGACCGAGGCCGCCGTGCTGGCGGCGCTGGAGCGGATGGACCGATAACTGACGCGGCTGGCGCGACGGTCCGATCCCCCCTATCTGGCTATGGCGCACTTCGAGGGATCGCCCATGCGTTCGGCAAGATGGCTTGGTACGATGGCCCTAAGAGCCGGCGTTCTGGCGCTGAGCGCATCGGCGCCGGCCCAGGCGCAGAAGGCGCAGGACACGCTGCGCATCGTCTGGTGGGACCAACTGGCCAACGTCAACCCGTAC
>PLTJ01000286.1 GCA_003164455.1 Acetobacteraceae bacterium | reverse complement strand
AGCGACGGATCGACGCCGAGCGCGGTGAGCATCGGATTGCCGTGCGCCTCGGCCCAGTAGCAGACGGCGACGCCGGCCAGGAACAGCACGCCCATGGCGGCGAACACCGCCCAGCCCTGCCGCTTGTCGCCGACCATGCGGCCGAACATCNNCCGTTGGTGCCCAGCATCTTGATTGCCTCCTGCGAGGCGACCGGGCCGAGCGCGAGGGTCTGCTTGGCGCCTTCCAGCGTGGTCGCATCGACATAGGCACCCAGCGTCTGCGGCATGCCCTGCCAGATGTAGACCAGGGCGATGACGATCGACATCGGCAGCAGCACGTAGAGAGTGATGCGGATCAGATCGGCCCAGTAGTTGCCGATGGTGCTGGCCGAACGCCGGGCGAAGCCGCGCACGAAGGCCATGGCGATGGCGATGCCGGCGGCGGCGGAAGCGAAATTCTGCACCGTGAGCCCGGCCATCTGCGAGAAATACGACATCGTCGTCTCGCCGCCGTAGCTCTGCCAGTTGGTGTTGGTCAGGAAGCTGACCGAGGTGTTGAACGCCAGGTCGGGCGTCAGAGCGGTCTGGCCGGCCGGGTTGAAGGGAAACCAGTTCTGCAACCGCAGCAGCGCGTAGAGCAGAACAAAACCGGCCGCCTTGAAGGCCAGCATGCTGACGGCGTAGCCGACCCAGCTCTGTTCGCGGGTGGGATCGACGCCGGCAAGCCGGTAGATGCCGTTCTCCACCGGTCCGAGCACGGGGGTGAGGAAATTGCGTCGCCCCTCGGCGATGGCGGCCAGGAAGGCGCCGATCGGAGGGGTGATGGCGATGATGATCGCGACGAACAGCGCGATCTGGACCCAGCCGTTGATCGTCATGGCGGGGCGCTCAGAACCGTTCCGGGCGCACCAGCGCCCAGACCAGGTAACAGAGCAGCCCGACGGTCACCAGGCCGCCGAGGACATAATCCAGGGTCATTGGCGGGGGTCCCTAAAGCCGGTCACAGAGCAGCGTGTAGGCCAGGCCCACGGCGAAGAAGGCCAGTCCGGCGGCCAGGAAGATGATGTCGAGCATGTGGATTCCATGCGAATGTGAAGCCAGCCGGAAAATTCGCTATCGTTGCATAGGAAAGCGAGGGAGCCGGACCGGGCTGGGCATAGGAATTCCATAGGGATTCCCGGTCCCGGCAGGGCACCCCACCAGCCCAGGAGCTTCGTCGGCATGGAATCGATCTACTGGGTGCTCGCCTGGGCCTGCCATCGCAAGTGCCGGCACTGCTATGAGGACCGGTTTCGTCCTTATCTGCGCGACGACCTGGAAGCGGTGGTGGCCGAGGCCGAGGCCAACGTGCCGCGGGTGGTGGCAAACCTGCCGGAACGGATGACGTACCGCGATGGCGGGCAGGAACGTGTGGGAAGAATCATTCTCTCGGGCGGCGAGGCGCTGCTCGAGGCGACGCGCGAGCGGGTGACCTATCGTGCCATCGCGGCGCTGTCGGCACGCTACCGGGATCGCGGCGGGGTGCGCATCGTGGTGCAGACCACCGGCGACCTGCTGACACCGGCGATCGTGCGCGCGTTGCTCGACCGTGGCGTGTGGATGATCTCGGTGGCCGGGGTGGACGATTTCCATGTCGGCATGGAGGGACCCGAGCGGCAGGCGCGCTTCACCGCGCGGCTCACCGCGATGTTCGAGGCGGCGGGCATGCGCCCCAGCGGAGGACAGGCGCCGGTGCGCGCCTGGCACGAGGAGGAGGGACCGGTGTTCAGCTTCTTCGGCGCCACGGCTGAGATGTGGATCGGCAAGCTGTGGCCGCGCGGGCGGGCCTGGCAGAACGGGCTATCGACGGCGGGGCTGGAGGATAACTTCTGCGCTCGTTGGTCGGGCGGCCTGAATTTCCTCCGCCACGGCGAGGCCGGCTCGGAAGTGTCGATCGAACCGGATGGCGCGGTCTATCCGTGCTGCATCAAGACAAAGCTGCCGATCGGTTCGCTGCTGGAGGAGTCGCTCATCGCCATCCTGGACGGCCTGGCCGGCGATCCGGTGTATCAGGCCATCGACGCCGGTGCGCCGCAGCGCATGGGACTTTCGCTGGGCTGGAGCGAGGAGACGTTTGTCGCCAGATCGCACACGCTCACCCCGCAGGGCCGGCCCTACGCGAACCTGTGCGTGGGCTGCGACCGTTTCCACGACGAGGTGCTGGCGCCCCGCATCGCCGCCGCCCGCGCCCGGCGGCAGACAACAGCATGAGGCGCCGTGCCTTCCTGACCGCCGCCGCGCTGGCCCTTGCCCCGCGCGCCCGCGCCGCCGACTGGTCCGCCACGCTGGGCGCGGCAACCGGCAAGGACGTGTTCTGGAACGCCTGGGGCGGCGACGACCGCACCAACGCTTTCATTCGTTGGGTGGCGGCACGCCTGCAGGCCCTGCACGGCATCGCGGTCCGCCACGTCGGCCTGCGCGACACCGCCGAGGCCGTCGCCCGCGTGGTCGCCGAGAAGGCCGCCGGGCGCGATGAGGACGGTTCGGTGGACCTGATCTGGCTGAACGGCCCGAATTTTCTGTCCATGCGCCAGCAGGGCCTGCTCCACGGCCCCGTGCTCGACCTGCTGCCCAATGCCGCCCTCGTCGACCGCATGGGCAAGCCGGCCACCATGGTGGATTTCACCGTGCCGACCGAGGGCTACGAGGTGCCCTGGCGGATGGCGCAGATCGTCTTCATTCGCGACGCCGCCCGGGTGCCCGCGCCACCGCGCAGCATGCGCGCGATGGGCGACTGGGCGGCGTCGCATCCGGGACGGCTGACCCATCCGCAGGTCCGCAATTTCCTCGGCGCCACCTTCCTCAAGCAGGCGCTGGTCGAATTCGCGCCCAACCGGACTGCCCTTGAGCGCCCGGCCGGTGAGGCGTTCGCCGCCACCACCGCCCCGCTGTGGGACTGGTATGCGGCGCTGCGCCCACACCTCTGGCGCCGCGGCACCGCTTTCCCGGACAGCGGCCCGGCCCAGCGCGCCCTGCTCAACGACGGCGAAATCGACATCATGATTTCGTTCAACCCGGCCGAGGCGGCGGTGGCCGTCGCCACCGGCACGCTGCCCGACACGGTCCGCACGTCAGGCCTCGACGGCGGCACCATCGGCAATTGCAGCTTCAACGCCATCCCGTTCAACGCGGCCAACAAGGCCGCCGCCCTGGTGC
>PLTJ01000124.1 GCA_003164455.1 Acetobacteraceae bacterium | reverse complement strand
TACAACTACTCGCTGCTGTGGGTGGTGCTGATCGCCAACCTGGTCGCCATGCTGTTCCAGGCGCTGTCGGCCAAGCTCGGCATCGCCACCGACGCCAGCCTGGCCCAGACCTGCCGCGACCGTTTCCCCCCGCAGGTGGTTTGGGCGATGTGGGTGGTCAGCGAGGTGGCGGCCATGGCGACCGACCTCGCCGAGTTCGTCGGCGGCACGCTGGGCCTGTCGCTGCTCACCGGGCTCGGGCTGTTCCCGTGTCTGATTGCCAGCGGCATCGTCACTTACGCGTTGCTGATCCTGGGCAACCGGGGCTTCCGGCCGATCGAGCTGGTCATCGGCGGCTTCGTCCTGGCGATCGGGCTGGCCTATCTGGTGGAGCTGTTCCTGGCGCCGCCGGACTGGGCCGGGTTCGTGCGCGGGTCGGTCACGCCGGTACTGCCGGATGCCGATGCGGTTTGGCTGTCGGTGGGCATCGTCGGCGCCACCATCATGCCGCACGCGCTCTATCTGCACTCCAGCCTGACCCAGAACCGCATGCCGGCGCCAACCCAGAACGAGCGCCGCAAGGTGCTGCGCTTCTCCAACATCGAGGTGATGGTGGCGCTGGGCGGGGCAGGGCTGGTGAACATGGCGATGGTGGCGATGGCCGCGGCGGCGTTCCATCAGGGCCACGCCGAGGTCGCCGAAATCGAGGCCGCCTATCACACCCTGGTGCCGTTGCTCGGCGGCGGGGCGGCGCTGGTGTTCGCGCTGTCGCTGCTGGCGTCGGGTTATTCCAGTTCCGTGGTCGGTACCATGGCGGGGCAGACGATCATGCAGGATTTCGTCCATTTCCGCATTCCGATCTGGCTGCGCCGGGTGGTCACCATGGCGCCGGCCTTCGTGCTGATCGGCATGGGCGCCAACATCACCCAGTCGCTGATCTGGAGTCAGGTGGTCCTGAGCCTGGCCCTGCCGGTGCCGATGGTGGCGCTGGTGGTGCTGACCGGCAGCCGTAACGTGATGGGCGTCTTCGCCAACGGCCGGCTGACCCAGCTCGCCGCGATCGTGGCGACGGCCGTGGTGCTGTTGCTGAACACGATGCTGGTGCTGCAGGCCTTTGGGGTCGATCTGCCGTTCCTGGGCTAGACCCGGGCTGGTCAGGTGTTAGGCTGCCGCCCCGATTGGATGGAGCGAAAACATGTCCGTCACGTTGTACGACCTCGCCGGCGCCGATCCCGCGCTGCGCTTCAGCCCGTATTGCTGGCGCACGAAGTTGGCGCTGGCGCACAAGGGGCTGACCGTCGAGACCATCCCCTGGCGTTTCACCGACAAGGAGAGGCTGGCTTTCTCCGGCCAGGGCAAGGTGCCGGTGATCGTCGATGGCGAGCGGGTGGTGTTCGATTCCTGGGCGATCGCCGAGTACCTGGAAGTCACCTATCCCGACCGTCCCAGCCTGTTCGGCGGCCCCGTCGGGCGGGCGCATGCGCGCTTCATCAATGGCTGGGCCGACTCCGGCCTCCATCCGGGCATCGCCCGCATGGTGGTGCGCGACATCTACGGCGTGCTGGCGCCACAGGACCAAGTGTATTTCCGTTCCAGCCGCGAGGCCGCGCTCGGCGCTACGCTGGAGGCAGTGGTCGAGGGCCGCGAGCAGCGCGTGGAAGCCTGGCGGGCGTTGCTGGCGCCGGTGCGGCTGGTGCTGCGGGCACAGGCGTTCCTGGGCGGTGAAGCGCCCAGCTATGCCGACCACATCCTGTTCGGCACCCTGCAATGGCCGCGCTGCGTCAGTTCATTTGCCCTGCTCGCGCCCGACGACCCGGTGGCCGCCTGGTTCAGCCGGGTCGGCGCGCTCTATGGCGGATTGGGCGCGGACGCGCGCACCGTCTGACCCTCAGTGCGTCGCCCCTTCGGTGATGCGCAGGTCGGTCGCATTGGCGACGATCGCGGCGATCGCCGCCCGCAGCGCCGTCACCATCGTCGCCGTCGCCATGCTGGGCTGGCCGGGGTGGCGGGCGGCCTGTTCGGGCAGTCCGGGTACGTGCAGGAACCCGATCCGCATGTCCGGATACTCGGTGGCGGCGAGGTGGCCGAGCAGATACAGCGTGTGGTTGCACAGATGGGTGCCGGCGGTATTGGAGACATTCGCCGGCACGCCGGCCGCCCGCAGCGCCGCCGCCACCGCCTTCACCGGAATGGTCGGGAAATAGGCGGCCGGGCCGCCCTCGATCACCGGCACATCGACGGGCTGTGCGCCGTCGTTGTCGGGGATGCGGAAATCGTTGACGTTGATGCCGACGCGCTCGACCGATACCTCCGCCCGGCCGCTGGCCTCGCCGGTGGCGATGACCACGTCGGGGCGATGGCGCGCCACCGCCGCGCGCAGGGCCGGGGGCGTGCGGGCCTGCGATACCGGTAGGATTTCGGTGCACAGCACGATGCCGGGCGGTGGGTCGGCGGCGAGGCCCAGCACGGCCTGCATGGACGGATTCACGGGTTCGCCCCCGAACGGCTCGAAGCCGGTGACGAGGATACGCAATGTGTTGGTGTTTGGCATGTCGGCCAACATAGCGCCGCCGGTTCCGCCGCGGTAGTCCGTACGGCGGCCGATGCGGGCCGGATTCGGCGGGAGGATCAGCCGGAGCGGAGGCGGCGCGGTGGGAGCCACCAGGGGCGGGCGGCGC
>PLTJ01000244.1 GCA_003164455.1 Acetobacteraceae bacterium | reverse complement strand
GCAGCCAAGAAAGTAGTGGGTTCCAAGGGCCAATGGCCCTTGGTGAGGTCCAGGGGTGAAACCCCTGGTGGGCTTCGGGGCTCAGGCCTCCGGTTCGGGGATGCCCAGCGCGTCGGCAAGGCGGCCGGCCAGTCGTGTGCCCGCCCACAGCGCCACCACCGCGGCCGCCAGCGCGGCCAGGTTCGGCGACAGGCCGAAAAGGTCGCAGAAGCACAGCAGCACCAGCCCGGCCGCGAGCCCGAGCGGCAGCGCGACCGCCAGCTTCACCGCCAGCCGTCCGCTCAGGGGATTGGCCCGCAGCCAGGCCAGCATCACAGCCCCGCCTGCTCGCGGCACCAACGCGCCACCTGCTCGTGGGTGGCGAACCACACCGGACCGGTGGCCTTGATGTGCCGGATCAGCCGCTCCAGCACCGCGATGCGGCTGCGGTGGCCGGTGTAGTGCGGGTGCATGGTCAACAGGAACAGCCCGCCCTCGGCGAAGGCGCCGTCGAACTCGGCCTTGAAGATCTCCTCCACGCCCGACGGCGGGGTGTACGGCCGCAGCCCGGAAAAGCGCTGCATGTTCCAGTACACCGCATCGTCGCGAATCCACTCCGGCGGCAGCTCGACGAGGCCGGTCGGCTCACCGTCCAGCAATAGTTCGTAGGCATCGTCGTCGGCCATCAGACTGCTGTCGTAGAGCAGCCCCATCTCCTGGATGATCGCCAGCGTGTTGGGGGAAAAATCCCAGCTCGCCGTGCGCATGCCGACCGGCGCCCGCCCGGCCAGCCCGGCCAGTACGTCGGCGGCGCGCAGGCTCAGGTCGCGCTCGGCGGCGTAGGGCAACGTGGTGTTGCGCTCGTGGATCCAGGAATGGATGCCGATTTCGTGCCCGTCCGCCGCCACCGCGCGCACCTCGTCGGGGTGCAGCAGGGCGGAAACCGCCGGGTAGAAGAAGGTGGCGGGGCAGTGCTCGCGCTCCAGCAGCGCGCGGATACGGGGCGTGCCCTGGCGTGCGCCGTACTGGCCCTGGCTGATGCGCATCGGGCTCTCGTCGCCCTCGCGCAGCGGGTTGGTCTCGTGGTCGGCGTCGAACGACAGCGCCACCGCGCAGCGCGCCCCACCCGGCCAGGACGCCGGCTTCAGGCTGCGTCCGGCGCGGGCGCGATCGACGATGCCGCGCCATACTTCCTCCGGCCACTGCCACGGCTCCAGGCCCGGGGGTGCCGACCGTGATTCTGTTTCCGTCATTCGGGGTTCACTCCTCCGTCGCGATCCTTATGCTGCGCGCGATCCGCGGCCCCTGGAAGAGAGCATGACCACCACCGATCCCGCCTTGATGCCGGCCGAGGAACTCCTCGCCCAGTACGCCCGCCGCGCCCTCAGCCCCGTCGAGGTGCTGAAGGCGGTGACCGAGCGCATCGCCCGCCTGAACCCGCAAATCAACGCCTTCGCGGCGATGAACCCGCGTTGCCTGGAGGCGGCCGGCGAAAGCGAGGCCCGCTGGCGGGCCGGGCGGCCGCGCGGGATGCTGGACGGCGTGCCGGTGACGGTGAAGGACCTGATCGACCTGGCCGGCTTGCCGACCCGGCGCGGCTCTCGCCTCAGCGATCCGGCGCCGGCCATCGACGACGCGCCCGCCGTGCTCGGGCTGAAGGAACAGGGCGCGGTCATCATCGGCAAGACCACCACCACCGAGTTCGGCTGGAAGTCGCAGGGCGACTGCCCGTTGCACGGCATCACCCGCAACCCGGTGAACAAGCTGCACACGCCGGGCGGCTCGTCCGCCGGCGCCGCCGCCGCGGCCGCCGCTTCGTTCGGGCCGCTGCATCTCGGCACCGACGGCGGCGGTTCCATCCGCATCCCGGCGGCCTGGTGCGGCGTGGTCGGGCTGAAGCCGAGCTTCGGGCGGGTACCGCAATGGCCGCTCGGCCCCTTCGCCCCGGTGGCGGTGGCCGGCCCGCTGACCCGCACCGTGCGCGACGCCGCCCTGATGCTCTCCGCCATCGCCCGCTTCGACCTGCGCGACCCGTTCAGCCTGCCGCCGGAAGCGCACGGCGAGCGCGACTGGCGCGCCAGCATTGAGGACGGGGTCGCCGAACTGCGGGTGGCCGTGCTGCGCCGCCCGGGTTTCGAGGCACCGATCGACTGGGAAGGCATCGCTGCCGTCGAGCAGGCCGCGCAATTGCTCATCGAGGCCGGCGCCGAGGTCGAAGAGGTCGATCCGGAGCTGCCCGACACGCGCGAAATCTTCGGCCGCCTGTGGAGCGTCGCCCTGGCGGGGCTGGTGCAATCGTTCCCGGAGAGCCGGCGGCACATGCTCGACCCCGGCCTGCTGGCGGTGGCGGCGGCGAACGCGGACGTGCCGGCCACCGCCATGATCGAGGCGGAGGCGCAGCGCATCGCCGCCGCGCACGCCATGGCCCGGCTGCACCAGCGCTACGACCTCGTGCTGTGCCCGACGGTTCCCGGCCTGGCGCCGCTGGCCGAGGCGCCGATCGGCGATGCGATGGAAGCGCTGTGGACGAACTGGGCCCCCTGGACCTTCGCCTTCAACCTGACCCGACAACCGGCCATCGCCGTGCCGATGGGCTTCGCCGCCAACGGCCTGCCGCGCTCGGTGCAGATAGCCGCCGCCCTCTACCGCGACGACATGGTGCTGCGGGCGGCGCGCACGCTGGAAGTGGCACAACCGTTTGCCGAGCCCGGAACGGTGGGGTGAAGGAAGACCTGGGGGCACTGCACGGATTGGTTGCGACGGGCGCGTTTCGGTGTTTATGGTCGGGTTCAGGTCTGGCGCAGGGGTGACAGATATGGTTCCCGAGGACCCCGGGCAGCGGGTCGTGACGGTCATGGCGATCGGCGTGGCGGACGCCGGAGCCCGATTGGCGCAGGACGCCGCCGCAGCGCGGTGCCAGTTCGCAGCGTTGCGCCGTGACGTGATCGATCCGCTGTTGGCCGTGCATCGCGGCCGCTGCTTCAACACCGTCGAATTCCGCCTGCTCGTCGAGTTTCCAAGCGCCGAATTGGCGTTGCACTGTGCCGCCCGGTT
>PLTJ01000010.1 GCA_003164455.1 Acetobacteraceae bacterium | reverse complement strand
CCCTACCGGAGTCGCAGATCTGCGGAACGATTAGCGAGCTGCCAACCGAGCAGGATCTGGTCGAGGCGGATGAAGCCATGATGCATGGTTTTGGGGCCCGGGGGCTTGTAGCCGGACGAGGTATAGCCGGACCATCCGCCGAGGCGTGCGACGATCCAGGCGAACCAGGCGAGCTGACCCGGATCATGTGGGTTTTTGAGCTTCTTGGTGCGGCCCTCGAGGCTGGTGTTGATTTGGCGCAGTGCTGGGAGAGCCGCAGGATCGACCGCATCGGTGAGTGGCTGGCCGGTGGTCCCGTCGCGGGCCAGCACGAGCTGCATCGCACGCACTGCGGCGATCAACGCAACCACCGCCAATTTGATGAAGCAGCCGGCTTCCTCCATCTGCGAATCCTCGATGCGCAGGCAGTGCGATTTCAGCGACCGGAACACCTGTTCGATGATCCAGCGCATACGATACCAAGCAACCACCTGACGGGCCTCGGCGAGCGTCGTGACCGCATGTGTGGTCAGCAACCGCCAATGCAGCGGCTCGGCGCCCTCCGGCGGGTCGACTTCGCGCACATCGACGACCCAAAGCGCAACCGTCTTGGGCTGCGCGCCGCCCCCGGCCGTGATCAAACGCGCTCCCGCCGGGCAGCGCAGACTGATTGCGTCGAAACGCAGCGCCACCGTGGCCTGCCGGGCCTTCTGTTTGCCCTTCGGCGGCACCGAGATCGTCTCGCGCCCCTGCTCGGGCAGGCCGGTGCAATGGTCGGGCAGCAGCTCACCGCTCGTCATCGCGCGCGGCTGCGCCGAGCGGCACAGCAGATGCACATTGGCTGGCCGACGCGCGAACAGATCGTAGATGTCGCTCTCGCGATCCGCCACCATGGTGATGGTCTCGGCCTCCGTGAGGCGATCTGCCGCGATCTCGGCGCCATGCAGCCAGCGGTGGGACTCCTTGTCCTCTGCCGCCCGCTTCTTGTGGTCGGTGCCCTTGCCTTCGGTGCGGTTCAACACGGCGCAGTCGACCAGGCCGATCACCCCGCCGGTCGCCGCCTCCACCGCCAGAACGGCATGCAGGAACAGGCCGGGACAGGTGTCGTTGGCGTCCCGGCCAAAGCCGCACTTGCTTGCCTCGTGCGTCGCAAACCGCACATCCGTCGTGTCCATGATGGCAAGCACATGCCGCCCGCCAGCACGCTGGCTGGCCAGACGCCCGGCGTTCGCCAACATCTCCTGCGCCGTTACCGCCGGGTTGGCCAGGAAACGGCCAAACTGGATCGTCTGATTGCGATCCTTGGCCAACCGGTGCACGCAAAGCGTCCGCTTGCCCTGCATCACCGCCAACAAGGCACCGCCCACACTTTCCAGCCGCTTGTCGCCGAACCGACCAAGACTTGCCTCAGACATGCGAATCGACCTCGCCGTGACTACGGCAACCATCGATTCGGCCCTCAAGCCGTTAGACAACTCACAAACGATTCATTCCGCACTTCCGTGGCAACCGTAGGGCGGGGTCCAGGGGTGAAACCCCTGGTCTTATCTTCGCGCTTATGCGTCAGAGCCCCTGCTGTGTCAGGGCATGGTAGAAGCTGGAGGCGGCGCGATCGACGCAAGCCGTGTCGGCTTCCGGACCGGCGGCCAGGGCCGGAACGACCAGGCCATACGTGCGCACCTGCTGACCGGCCCGGTAGATGATGTAGGTGAACTCCATGCAGTTGCCCTCGGCACGCAGCCACGGATAGACCCGCAGCTTGTCGCTGGCATAGGCGTTGAACTGAAAGCTGTTGAGATCCACGCCGAGATAAACCACCTGTGCCTCCGGCATCCCGGCCAGATCCGCCAGGAACCGGTTGGTCAACGGCTGCAATATCAGCGGGTCGCTGCGCATGTGCTCGATGCCGATCATCCAGCGTTGGCTGAGCGTCGGCGGTTGGGTGACGGGCACGGGCGTGCAACCGGCAGCGAGACTTGCCGCAACCCCGACGCAGAACGCTGTCCGCCAGTCCACCGGATGCTCCCGATTCCGCGCATGCCGAGGGTCGTCTACGCCGGAACGGTGAACGGTGCGTTGACGTGTCGCCGCCTACACGTCCATGCCGGCACACCAGCCGCTGGACCATGCCCATTGAAAGTTGTAGCCGCCGAGCCAGCCCGTGACGTCCACGGCTTCGCCGACGACAAACAGTCCGGGAACCTGCCGGGCCTGCATGGTGCGCGATGACAGACAATTCGTATCGACACCGCCGAGCGTCACTTCCGCCTTGGCATACCCCTCGCTGCCATGCGGGCGCAGCTCCCACGCTTTCAGCCTGGCCTCCAGCGCATGCAGCGCGCGGTCCGGCAGGTCCGCCAGGTTTCCGGCTCCGGGGCACCAGCGATCGGCTAGGTCGTGCGCCAGCCGCTGCGGCAGCATCTCGGCCAAGGCGGTGCGTAGTGCCTGCTTCGGCTTTGCCCGCTTGCGGGCGGCCAGCGCACCCGCCGGGCTGTCGGGCAGCAGGTCCAGCGTCACCGCCATCCCGTCCCGCCAGAACGACGAGACCTGAAGGATCGCCGGACCCGACAGGCCGCGATGGGTGAACAGCATCGCCTCGCGGAAGGACGCCCGGCCACATCGCGCCACCACCTCCACCGACACTCCGGCCAGGCCACGCATCAACGCCAACGCTTCGCCGGCGAACGTCAGCGGCACCAGGCCGGGCGCGATCCCGGTCAGGCCCAGCCCAAACCGGCGCGCCACGTCATGCGCGAATCCGCTCGCCCCCATCTTCGGGATCGACAGGCCGCCGGTCGCCAGCACCACCGCCGGCGCCGCCACATCGCCCAGCCCCGTGCGCACGGTGAACCCATCCGCCCGCTGCACGTCGCTGACCTGCTGGCCGAGGCGTAATTCCACCCCCACCGCCGCGCACTCCGCCAACAGCATCGCCACGATCGCGCGCGCCGAACCGTCGCAGAACAGTTGACCGAGCGCCTTCTCGTGCCAGGGGATGCGGTGGCGATCGACCAGCGCGATGAAGTCGTGTTGCGTGTAGCGGGCCAGGGCCGACTTGCAGAAATGCGGGTTGGCCGAGAGGAACCGATCGGCCGCGGCGTGCAGGTTGGTGAAGTTGCAGCGCCCGCCGCCGGAGATCAGGATTTTCCGGCCTGCCTCCCCAGCATTGTCGAGCACCAGTACCCGTCGTCCGCGCCGCCCGGCGGTCATCGCGCACATCAGCCCGGCGGCGCCCGCCCCGATCACCACCACGTCGAACGTCATGCGACCGGAACCTCCAGCCCGCGGCGCGTCAGTTTTCCAGCCGCAGCCCTTGCAGCCGGATCAGGCCGTCCGGCACTTGCTCAAACCCCACCAGGGTCTTCTTCATCCCGACGATGTTGCGGGCGATCCAGAGATACACCTCCGGCAAATCCTGGCGCTCGTGTTCCCACACCTGACGGTAGAGGTCCCGCCGAACCGCCGGGTCGGAGTACAGACGGGCGTCGTCGAGCAGACGGTCGACGTCCGGATTGGAATACTTGCCGTAGTTGAAAGTCCCGCCGGTATGCAGCATCTGCCACATGTTGCCGTCGGCATCCGACCGGCCGGACCAGCCGATCATATAGGCCTGGAAATCGCCCTGATAAGCGGCCTGCAAGGATGAGGCGAATTCCAGGGTGCGGATCTTCACGTCGAAGCCGGCCTCGGCCGCCATCGACTGGATCACCTCGGCGACCTGCTGCATATCGGGGTTGTTCGACGCGTTGAGCACCACCGGCACCGGCAGGGCCACTCCGGCCTGCTTCAGCAGCGCCTGCGCCTTCGCCACGTCGCGCGCCGGCGGCTCGATGCCGGGCACATAGGACGGCGAACTGGACGGGTTGGCCTGCGCGCTCGGCGTGAAAACGCCATTGTAGACCACCTGGATCAGCGCCGCCCGGTCGATCGAGAGTTCAAATGCCTGGCGCACCAGGGCGTTCTGGCCGAGTGCGGTGTTGGCCGCCGGGCCATTGCCGGTGTTCAGGATAATGCTGACGTAGCCGAGCGAATCATCAATGGCGAGCTTGAGTTTCGGGTCGGACTGGACTTGCGGGATGTCGGTCGGCAGCACGTATTCCACCAGGTCGATGGCGCCGGCCCTGAGGTTGGCCAGCCGTGCCGTGGAGTTCACGAGCGGCAAATAGACGACCTGATCGAAATGAAACGCAGCGGCGTTCCAGTGGGCGGGGAAGCGGCGCAGCACGATGCGGTCCTGCGCCGTGCGGCTGTCGAAGGCATAGGGACCGGCGCAAACCGGATGGTTGCCGAAATTGGCCGGACCGAGCGCCTCGGCGGCCTTGGGCGAAATCATGATGCCGGCGCGATCGGCGAGTTGCGCCAGCAGCGGCGAGGCCGGCGCCTTCAGCACCAGGCGCACGGTGAGCGGATCGATCACCTCGATTGACTGAATCGGGCCGATCTCGCCGGCCCGCATGCTGCCCTTCAGCGTGAGATGGCGGGTGAGCGCGTATTTCACCGCCTCGGCGTCGAACTTCTCGCCATCGTGGAAGGTGACGTCCGGCCGCAGCGTGATGACGAGGTGGGTGGGGTCCTCGTAGCGATAGCCGGTGGCAAGCTGCGGGATGATGTTCAGCTTGGTATCGAGATCGAACAGCTTGTCGCACATCGCCGCATAGACGATGCGCCCGACATAGGACGAGCCGAGCGTGGGATCGAGCGAGTCGGCATCCTCGCGCAGCCCGATCCGCAGGGTGTTGTTCTGCGCCCGGGCGGGTCCCGCGGCGATGGCGAGCGCCAGCACAGCCAGGGCAGCGAACAGGACGCGACGCATGGCTTCTCTCCGACTGTTTCGTCCGTGCGGTGGTGTGGCCCAGGACGCAACGTTCGGCAAGCGGCACGCGGCACAAAAGCAAGGCCCCGCGCAGGGACCTTTCCGCCGGCTCGGCGGCTTACCTCACCCGAACAGCTTCTTCGCGGTCTCGGCGATGAGCTTGCCCTGGTGGCGGGCGCCGTCGAGCTCGTTGTTGCTCGGTTGGCGTTCGCCTTTGCCGCCGGCGATGGTGGTCGCACCGTACGGCGCGCCGCCGGTGATTTCGGCGATCGTCATCTGGCCCGCGAAGCTGTAGGGCAGGCCGACGACGATCAGGCCGAAATGCAGCAGGTTGGCGATGATCGAGAACAGCGTCATTTCGTTGCCGCCGTGCTGCGTGGCGCTCGAGGTGAAGGCGCCCCCGACCTTGCCGTTGAGCGTGCCCTTGGCCCAGAGACCGCCGGCCTGATCCAGGAAAGCGGCCATTTGCGAGGCCATCCGCCCGAACCGGGTGGGGGTGCCGACGACGATGGCGTCGTATCCGGCGAGGTCATTGACCGTGGCGACCGGGGCGGCCTGATCGAGCTTGAAATACGCCGATCTGGCGACCTCCAGCGGCACGGTCTCCGGGACCCGTTTGATGTCGACCTGGGCGCCGGCCGCACGGGCGCCCTCGGCGAGCGCACCCGCCATGGTCTCGATGTGGCCATAGGTGGAGTAGTACAGGACCAGAACCTTGGCCATCTCGGCCTCCTTGTTGGTTGCAACGGCGCGCGACGCAACCGCGTCGGACCGGCCCCTACATGGGTCGGTCGGGCCTGCAAACCAACGTCATGGTGAGGCGTGCGCCGGTCCGGTCCGGGCACGATTGCGTCAGGCGATATCCATCGTCCGCCGCCGTTTCGGCGCCGGCACCGGCGAGGCGGCGTCGTCCGGGCTGCCCAGCGAGGCCAGCAGCGCCTCACGCAATTGCTGCAACTTGCGCTCGTTCTCGACCTTCAGGCCGAAGACGTCCTTGACATAGAACACATCCACCGCCCGCACGCCGTAGGTGCTGACATGGGCAGAGCCGATCTGAAGCCCCTGATCGCTGATCGCCGCGGTGACGTCGTGCAGCAGTCCCGGCCGGTCGCGGCCGTTCACCTCCAGCACCGTGTAGGTGTTGGAGGCATGGTTATCGATCACCACCCGTGGCGGCACATGGATGGCGCGCACGCGCCGCCCGAGCACCGCTTTCGACGCCTTGCGAATCTCGGCGGCAAGTTTGATGTGCCCGGTCAGCGCCTGCTCGATCAGGACAAAAAGCCGCGCCAGGCGGTGCGGCGCGTCGAACGCGCCCCCGGCGGCGTCCTGGATCCAGAACGTGTCCAGCGCCATGCCGTTGGTCAGCGTGTGGATGCGCGCATCGACGATCGAGCCGCCGGCCACCGCCAGCGCGCCGGCGATCTGGCTGAACAGACCGGCATGGTCGGCCGCGTAGACCGTCACCTCGGTCACCGCGCGCGCCGGCAGCGGCTGCGTCTCGACGGTCAGGGGGGCCTTGCGCGCCTCGGCGTCGCAGATCATGCGGGCGTGGCGGGCATGCGTCTCCGGGTCGAAGCCGAGCCAGTAGCCGGCATAGCCCAGCGAGAGGAACTGTTCGCGCGCCTCGGCCGGCCAGTCGTGCAGCAGCAGCGCCGCCGCTTCCTTGGCCCGCTGCACGCGCATGTCGCGCTCGGTGGTGGACAGCCCGCCGGCCAGCACCTCCGCCACCCGCGCGTAAAGCTCGCGCAGCAGCGTCGCCTTCCAGCCGTTCCACACCTTGCCGGAGACGGCGCGCATGTCGGCCACCGTCAGCACCAGCAGCAACCGCAACCGCTCTGGCGACTGGATGACCTCGGCGAGGTCGAGGATGGTTTTCGGGTCGTCGATATCGCGCTTGAACGCGGTGTGGCTGAGCAACAGGTGGTGCAGCACGAGCCAGGACACCGTTTCGGTCTCCTCGGCCGTGAGGCCGAGCACCGGGCCCTCCGCCAACGCCAGGTCCGCCCCGATCTCGGAATGGTCGCCGCCGCGGCCCTTGGCGATGTCGTGCATCAGCAACGCCACGTACAGGGCGCGGTGCGACTGCAGGTTGTTCACCACGCCCGAGGCGATCGGCGCGACCTGCATCAGTTCGCCGCGCTCCAGCGTGTTGAGCACCCGGATCGCNNTAGGTGTCGAACTGCATCTGGCCGACGATGCGGACCCAGTCCGGCATCAGCCGGCCGAGGATGCCGGCCTCGTTCAGCACCTTCAGCCAGACCGCGCCGTCGGCTTGCTCGCCGGTGCGCCCGCACAGCAGATCGAGGAACAGCGCCGCCGCCGCGGGATCGCCGCGCAGCTCCGCCGCGCGCCGCTCGTGGCGGATCAGCGCGCGCATGGTCAGCGGGTGAAGCTCCAGGTCGCGGTCGCGTGCGACCTGCAGGACGCGCAGCATCTGGATCGGTTCGAGATAGAACTCACGGCCCTTGGCGCTCATCAGCATGCCGTCGGCCAGCACGAAGCCGGCAGCGAACAACTGGGCGTCGGTTTCCATGGCACCGGCCGTCGGGCCGAGGGCGGCGCGCAGCAGCGCCGGCTCCAGCACGTCGGTCAACCGCGTCACCTCGCGGGCGGTCAGGAAGTAGTGGCGCATGAAGCGCTCCACCCCGTCCTGGCGGCCGTGCCGCGTGTAGCCCATGCGGGCGCCCACCACGGGCTGCAGGTCGAAGGTCAGGCGTTCCTCGGCACGGCCGGCGACGTAGTGCAGATGGAAGCGCAAGGTCCACAGGAAATCCCACGACCGTCGCGCCAGCCGCGCCTCGGTCTCGATCAGCAGTGCGCCGGCCGGGCCGGCGGGATCGGTCAGTTCGCCCATGGTGCGGGTGCCGAACACGTAGCGGGCGATCCAGTATAGCGTCTGCAGGTCGCGCAGGCCGCCGCGGCCCTCCTTGATGTTCGGCTCGACCACGAAAGGAGATTCGCCGTAGCGCCGATGCCGCGCGGCGCGCTCGGCCTGTTTGGCGGCGATGAAGTGGGCCGGCCCCGCCTCGACGCAGGCGGCCCGGAAGCGATCGGCGAAATCCTTGAACAGCCCGTCATCGCCGGCAATCGGGCGGGTATCGAGCAGCGAGGTGAGGATGGTCGAGTCGCCGTTCGCCTCGGTCAGGCAGTCCGCCACCGAGCGGGTGGCGTGGCCGACCTTCAGGCCAAGGTCCCAGAGAAAATACAGCATGAATTCGACGACCCACAGCACCGCCGGGCTGGGCTCGTCGGCGGTCAGGAACAGCAGGTCGATGTCGCTGAACGGCGCCAGCACGCCGCGGCCGTAGCCGCCGGTGGCCGCCACGCAGAGCCGTTCCGAGCCGGCGCCGTTGGGCTTGCCGGCCGTTGCGGGCGCCGTGGCGTGCAGCGACAGCGCGAAGCCGTGCAGCGCGACGATCAGCCCGTCGGTCGCGCCCGCCAGTCGCCGCGCCGCCACCATGCCGGTGATGTCGCCACGCTCGAAGCTCTCGCGCAGCAGGATCTGGATGCGCCCGAGTTGGCGGCGGAAGATGGCCAGGGCGGTGTCGCGGGGGATCGCCCCGCCGCTCTCGGCGGCAAGCGAGCCCAGCGTCTCCTGCAGGGTCGCGGTGACGGTGGCCGGGTCGGACGGAAAGGGTGCGGACTCAGACATCGTCGTCATGTTACCGAGTCGGCGGGCGGTGTGACAGGCCGCGATGCGGATGGCAGCATCGTTCGCAACCGATAAAGCGCCTCCAGCGCCTCGCGCGGGGTCAGCCGGTCCGGGTCGAGGGCCTCCAGGGCGGCCTGCAACGGGTCCGGTCCGGGCGGCTCGGCGGGGGGCGGCGGCGCGGCGGCGAACAACGGCAACGCGCCGGCGTCGGTCAGGTCGCCGGCGCGGCTTTCCAACGCCTCCAGCAGACCAGCGGCGCGGCGCACCACCGGCGCCGGCACCCCGGCCAGCTTGGCCACGTGCACGCCCCAGCTTCGCCCGGCCGCCCCCTCGGCCACCTCGTGCAGGAACACCACCTCGCCCTTCCACTCCTTCACCCGCATGGTATGCGGCGTCAGCCGCGGCAGCTCGGCGGTCAGGCGGGCGAGTTCGTGGAAATGGGTGGCAAAGATGACACGGCACCGGATCGTGTTGTGCAGCGCCTCCAGCACCGCCCAGGCCGTCGCCAGCCCATCCAGGGTGGCCGTGCCGCGGCCGATCTCATCCACCACGACCAGGCTGCGCGGACCGGCCTGGTGCAGGATGGCGGCGGTCTCGGTCATCTCCACCATGAAGGT